>JALYMD010000630.1 GCA_030773875.1 Chloroflexota bacterium
GAGCGATACTCTGTTAGAACATTCGTTCTTTCCCGGAGTCTGCCGTGGGTCACACGGAGATCGCCCGCCTCCCCACCTCGCAGCGCTGGCGCACCGTCATCGCCCTGCTCCACGCGCCGCAGCTCGATGCGCCCGCCGTGGCTGGGGCGGTCACCCTGGCCGCCGAACGGCGCCTGCGGGAGCTGAGCCGGGACCCCTCGTTGACGTACTGCTTCTGGCTGTTGACCCGCCTGGCCGCCGCCGCCCGCGGTCCCGACTTCGTCGCCGACGTCGCCCAGCTGGGGATCCCCGCCCAACCGGACGACACCGCCCTCCGCTTCCTGGCACGGATCGCCGACCACACCCGCGACCGCCTCAACTGGTTCCCGGAGTCCGGCCCCTTCGGGGAGATTGCCGCCCTCGCGCTGCGGGAGGCGCTCACGGAGACGGTCGGTACGCAAGGGCGATCGCTCTTCGGGAGCTCGCTCGAGGATCTGGCAACGGCCTTCCGGCGGTACGCGACGCCGACCCAGTTTGGGGATCTGGCCCACCGCTTCTTCGCCAGCTTCATGGGTCAGACCCTGCGCTACTACGTCGATCGGGAACTGCCCCACGCCATCGGCAACGACAGCCTGCCGCACATCGAGGATGCCACCGCGTTCAACCGCGCCCTGGATCGTCATGCCCGCGACCTCGCCCGGGTTGTCGATGTCTTTGCCGTCGGCTGGTACAGCAAGAAGCACTGGGAGCGCCTGGGGGCCATCGGACCCGACGACGCGCGGGGGTTCATCCAACACGCCCTCCCGAAGCTGCGCGGGGCGATCGTGCGGGAGGGCGTCCGATGACCTCCGGACGGACCACCCGCGCCCTCTGCGTCTGTGATGGGGCCACCGTGCCGGTCGACCTCGCTGGGAAGGCCTTCGACCACCGCCTCGAGATCACCACCCGAGGAAAGGACCCGGAGCTCAACTTCGTCGTCGAGGACTTGCTGGGGAAACTGAGCGGTCGCATGGCCCCGCGGGTGCAGGACCTGCTGTCGCTCGCGGCCTACTGCTTCGCCGCCGACCGGATGGTCCGCCGGGGGGGACCAATCGATGTCCATCGCGAAGGCTGGCGACGGGAACTGGTGCTCTGCCTGCCCGTCGCCGATCCGGCCTTTTGGTCCCAGCCCGCGCTGATGCGACTCCTGACCGAGACGCTCGACTTCGGGACCGACGACCGGTGGACGTTCCACTTCACGCCGGTGGAGCGCCCGACCCCCCAAGTCGAGATCACCTGGGACGACCACGACCTGCTCGAGCAGCCGGACACGGTGGTGCTCTTCTCCGGGGGCACGGACAGCCTGTGCGGGGTGGTCGAGGCGGTCAGGCAGGGCGCCCGACCGGTGCTGGTCAGCCACTGGGCGGCGGACCACGTCAGGGCCCGCCAGCAACGCCTGCGGGCCGCCGTCCGCCACGAACTCGGGGGGTGGGAGTTCCCCCTCGTCCAGGTCGAGCTCCACCGGCGTGATCAGCAGGACGGCGAGAGCTCGCAGCGGACACGCGGCTTCCTCTTTGCCTGCCTGGGGGCGGCAGTCGCCGCCCACCTCCGGGTCGCGACCGTGCTCCTGCCGGAGAATGGCTACGTCAGCATCAGCCCCCGGATCAACGACCAACTCGTCGGGGCGCTGGCCAGCCGGGGGACGCACCCCAAGTTCCTCGCCTTGTTCAACCGGTTCATCCACCGGGTCTTCGACGGTACGGTGGAGGTCACGAACCCGCTCTGGAACAGGACGCGGGCCGAGGCGCTGGCGACGCTGAAGGACGCCGGCTACCAGGCGTTGCTGCGGCAGACCTACTCGTGCGGCAAGATGCAGGGGCGATCGCGCGGGAAGCCCAACTGCGGCGGTTGCTCGCAGTGCATCGACCGTCGCTTCGCGGTGATTGCGGCGGGGCTGGACGAGCACGATTTGGTGGATCGCTACGAGTTCGACCTCTTCGCCGAGCAGGTGCCGGAGGGCGAAGCGCGCACGGTCGCCCTCTCGTACCTGCGCTTTGCCGAGGAGCTGCGCCCGCTCGATCCTGAAGCGATCCTGGATCAGCGGCGGGAGCTTGATGTCTGCGTCGATCCGGACGATCCCGGTGCCGATCGCCAGTTCCTGGACCTGGCCGCGATGCTCCAGCGTCACGCGACCGAGGCGCTCGCGGTGATGGAGCAGATGTACGCACGGCACGCGCGCGAGCTGGCCAATCGCACCGTCGAGCCTGAGTCGCTGTTGCTCCTCTGGCAGCCGGTCTCCCCGCGCCGGCCAGCGGACACCGACGCGGCAGTCCACCCGGATCCCGGAGGCGGTCAGGACGGCGATGGGGTGCGATTCGGCGTCCCCCTGGAAACACACCGGTCGCGGTTCGAGCGGTTTGGTCAGGTCTGGATGATCGAGTTTCGGGACGAGAAGAGCGGACTCACGAATCGGGTTGGGGTCCAGCGTTTGGCGCGGATCCTGAAAACGGGTGAATCGGGGCTGGAGGCGCTGGACCTGGTCACCGGTTCCGGCGTGCCACGGCGCAAGACCAGGAGCGGAGACGGCGAGTCCCTGCAGTCCTCGAGGCAGGGGAGCGTGGGAACCGTGCTGGACGCCGACGCCATCAAGGCCTATCGCGCGCGGCGAGACGAACTCGATCGGGAGATTAAGGTGAAGACGGCCGCCGGAAAGCTGACCGAGGCGGCGCAGCTGCAACACGAACACGATTGGATCGACCGCGAGTTGAAGCAGTGGGTCGGGAAGCACGAGAAGCCGCGGGCCTTCCCCGAGGAGCACGAAGCCGCTCGGCAAACGGTCTCGAAGACCGTCTGGGGAGAGGTCCGCGCGTTGAAGACGGACATGCCCCTGCTGGTGGCCCACCTCGAAACCTTTGTCCACCTCGCGTACCTCTGTTGGTATGCCCCCGACCCACCAGAAGACTGGGCCATCGAGCTCTGACACGTCTCACCACTCTGGCGTGAACAACTCCGTCACATCCAGGAAGGCTTTCTTCCTGGATGTGAACGGGGCTGCCTGCGCCAAGAAGAACTCCTTCACGCCTCCCGGATAGGAGCGCGGGCACCCCTTCGACCCGCCCGCGCCAGGACGGATCGGCACGGCCGATCAGGGAGGCGTGGTCACGATGCCAACGACGTTGTCTCAGGTGAAGATGGCTGGAGGTGGGCAATGAGCAAGCCTGCCCATCCCCTGCCCCTGGAAGCCCGCCGGGTGCTGTGGTCCCGGCTCTGGGACCGGCTGCTCGCCCCACCCCGTGTCGAGACGCCACCCCCACCCGGCCCGACCCGCGACGGCCGGCCGGTCGACCCGCTCGCCCCTCAGCACGAGGAGGGGCAGCCATGACCCCTCCCACCACGCGGGAGGCCTCCTGCACCTATCTCCGCCGTAGCTGGGCGGTGATCCCCGTCCCGTACCGATCCAAGAACCCCGGCTTCGCGGGATGGCAGGGTCTCCGGCCCACGGAGGAGGATCTGCCCCGGCTCTTCCCAGGTGACCCCCAGAACATCGGCGTCCTGCTCGGGGAGCCCTCCGGAGGCGTGGTCGACGTCGATCTCGACAGCCCCGAGGCGTGCGTTCTCGCTAACGCATTCCTGTCGCCCACCCCCTGCGTCTTCGGTCGTGCCTCCACTCCTCGATCCCACCGGTTCTACCTGCCTGACGAGCCGATCACGACG
>JALYMD010000631.1 GCA_030773875.1 Chloroflexota bacterium
CGAGGTCGATACCAATCTGCTTTGGCACGCGGCTTTGCTCCGATCCAGGATCGGGGAAGTGTCCGGGGAGCGTCCGGAGGCGGACCCTGGCCGTGCTGTCCGGACGTGACACGGGATTGTACCATAGAGCGTCATGGTGGCCGCCCCCGAAGGTGCGATCCGAACTACCGGGTGAGCCACATTGTTGGATGCTGGAGCAGGTGGTTGATGTCAGAACCTTCCCCGGAATTGAGGCGTCCCGCTGAAGCTGAGTCGACGGCGACGGCCTCGGCAAATATGGAGAGCCCTCGACCTTTGCCACCGACGGACGAACGGCGTGTCCGTGGACCAAGCTCTGACGGCCCGCCGGATCGCCGCCGCAAACGGAGTGGAGGAGGCGAACGACGGCAGGGAGCCGGTTTTGGAGATGAGGTGGAGCGTGCGTTCTGCGCGCATTTCCGGCAGGCCACGCCCGAGACCTTTCCGGTCCAGCACCGCCATAATGTAGCAACGCGTAAGGCGGTGGCGGTGGCACGCCGAGATGGCCTAATCCTGTACTGTGACAGTGTCCATCCTGGTGGCCATGCTTGGCCGGACGGCAGCCTCATCGACCCCGACGCGGCGGGTGTCTAACGCTGCGTCTCTTGACGGGGCGAACGGAACGGTCCTTCAGCGCTGATGGTGCTCGTCACCGCTCGCCCAAACGCGCGTTCGTCGATCGACTAGAGGAGGGTCACCGTCCGTGGCACGTCCACCTTACGACCTCGTTCTGACCGGGGGCACCCTCCTGGAGCCCAGCCAGGGAATCGAGGAGCGGCGCGATCTGGCCCTTGCCGATGGGCGGGTCGCGGCTATCGAACCGGAGATTCCGGCCGATCAAGGTCTCCAAGTTCTCGATGTGTCGGGATTGCTCGTGACCCCTGGTCTTGTCGATATGCACGCCCACGTTTATGTCGGCGTGTGCCCGCTTGTCGTGCCAATCGACGAGATCGCGTCGACTAGCGGCGTCACTACGGTGGTAAGTACTGGCGACGCTGGCGCGCATACGTTCGGGGGCTTTCGAAAACTCATCGTGAACCAGGTGCGGACTCGGGTCTACGCCTTCGTCCACATCAGCACCATCGGTCTGACCGGCTGGGAAGTCGGCGAGATGAGGGAGCTCGACTACGCCGATCCTGACAAGGCGGCCCGGGTGGTGCGAGAGAACCGCGATATCTGCCTCGGCGTTAAGGTGCGGCAGGGACGGCAAATGGTGGGGGCCAATGGCCTCGATCCCCTCCGCCGTGCCATCGAGGCGGCAGAGATGAGCGCTTCCCCTGTCATGGTCCACATCGGTGACGCGCCAGAGCCTCTCCCGGAGATTCTTGCCCTGCTTCGGCCCGGGGACATCGTCACCCACTGCTTCACGGGCCAGGGCAAGGGGATCCTGGCGGAGGATGGGAGCCTCCTTCCTGAGGTTCGGCAGGCGCGGGCTGACGGCATTCTCTTTGACGTGGGTCACGGGATGGGCAGCTTCGACTTCCGGGTTGGCGAGGCAGCGCTGGCTCAAGGCTTCCCGCCCGATTTCATCTCCAGTGATCTCCACTCCGGGTGCGTCAATGGCCCCACGTTCGATCTACCGACGACGATCTCCAAGTTCTTACTGCTTGGGATGCCGCTCGCGGAAGGCATCCGGCTGGCAACTTCCGCACCTGCGGCGATCATCAACCGGGAACCCCTCCTCGGCACACTTCAGGTCGGCGCGCCTGGTGATGTCGCCGTCTTCGCGTTCGCAGACGATGAGACGACGTTTGTCGATGCCATGGGTCAGGCGCGAACTGGCCCCCGAGGCCTCGTCCCGCGCCATACCGTCACGCGGGGACGCCTCTGGGGACGCCCGTATCCGCACCCCTACCTGTGAGAGGCCTACAGCCGGTCATCCTCCGAGGCTGCCATTCCAACGACGACGGTCCGGCATGCCAGGGCGTCGCCGAGCGCCCGGTGCCCGCCCGGCTGGCCACCAAACCGGCCCACCGCCAACTCCAGTTTGTGCCACCGGTGACCGGACCGCGTCCTGTTCCACTCCCCGTGGAATGCCGCGTAAGCCAGCATGGCGCAGGACCAGTCCGTTCCCACGCCCGGGACGCCGTGGGCAGCGCAGCACTGGTTCACCATCCGGCGATCGAAGGAGGCGTTGTAGACCACCACATGGCGCCCGTGGAGGATGGCAACCAGGTCGGCGACCACCTCGGGCCAGGTCGGAGCCGACGCCACGTGCTCGTCGTGAATCCCGTGGATGCGGGTCGCCGCGGCGGGAATGCGGTGTCGAGGTCGCACCAGCGTATCGAGAAGCACCCGTCCGTCGGATGCGACAACCGCGATGTCGACCACCTCGGCGGCTCCATCAAGTCCGGTCGTCTCGGTATCAAGAAAGACACTGTCCCAGTCGGCCACCGCCAATTGCGCCCAGCGAACGGCCTCGGCACGGGAAGCGAAGCGGTGAGTTGGCAACGAGCCATCCGCCTCGACCATGTCAGCCGCCCGTCGCGCCGCTGGCCCTTGCTGCCTGAGCGATCCACCCGTCAACGAACGGGACCTCCCGACCATCTCGTGCTCCTCGTCGAGCGACCCCACACGGGAAGGCGAATGGCCACACTCAACCGTCCCCACCGTACGTTCTCATTCAGCCTATCACGACGGGGTCCTACGACAGCCCGGAACCGGTAATGGGAAGAGAGGAGTTCCGCCGACCAGCGCTCATGTCACCCAGCCGGGACGCCCTCGATCAGTTCATTGGAGCGATGCCGAAGGTCGAGCTTCATGTCCACCTTGAGGGCACTGTGCGCCCAGCGACGTTGCGCGAACTTGCCCGAAAGCACCACATCGACCTTCCAGTGGGCGACGACGCCAGCCTTGCCGCCTTTTACCGCTTTCGCGACTTCGATCATTTCATCGACGTCTACGTGGCGGCCTGCGAGTGCCTACGACAGCCGGAGGACTTCACCCGCGTCGTGTGCGAACTCGGTGCCGACGCAGCCTCTCAGCACATCCATTACCTGGAGGTGCATTTCAACCCTGAGCCGCACGCCCGCAAGCGGGGGATCACCTTCACAGAACTGCTGGCAGGCATGAACGAGGGGCGGCGGGCGGTCCGGGATACCTGGGGCGTCGACATGCGATGGATTGCTGACGGAGTTAGAGATGCCGACAGCGGCCCGATCTCAGTGGAGCAGACGGTGGACTGGATCACCCGGCTGGACCCTTCCGACGGCGTGGTCGCCCTCGGACTCGGTGGGAAGGAAATCGGCTATCCACCCGAACTTTTCGCGGCACCGTTTCGCCGCGCTCGTGAGGCGGGGCTCAACGTCGTCGCGCACGCGGGGGAAACCTCCGGGCCGGCTTCGATCTGGTCCACGCTTCGGCATCTCAGCCCGGCTCGCATCGGCCACGAGATCGGCGCAGTCCATGATCCGAGCCTGGTGGACCATCTGGCCGAGACCCGGATCCCGCTGGAGGTTTGCCCGACCAGCAACCTCCGGACCGGCGTGGTACGAGACCTCGCGGAGCATCCATTCCGGCGCTTGGATGATGCCGGCGTGCTGCTGACGGTGAACTCGGACGACCCTCCCATGTTCGGCACCACCCTCACCGACGAGTTCCGCCTGCTCAGCCGGCGCGCCGGCTATGGTGTCGCCGACCTCCGTCGGTTCACCTTCAACGCGATCGCCGCGTCGTTCCTGCCCTCGGAGGAGAAGCTCAAGTTGCATGCCCGCTGCGACAGCGAAAGCGATTCCCTCGTCCAGTCGCTCGGACTCGTCTGACTTCTCCCGGGCATGGCAAGTTTCGTGACGTTCGGAAGGCGTGGCCGCCCTCAGCGCGGTGCCGTGGCCTCCAATAAGGCAAGGTAGTCGTCCAACCGATCTTCACCCACGACAGCTCGAATCACCGCCTCGTCAACGGTCTCCTCGAACGCGCCCACTCCCTGCTGCAACTCGGCCGGTGATTCGCCGACCACCCCGGTCTCTATCGGTGGCACCTCCATACGTGCGAAATGGGCAGCGTATGAAGGATAGGATGTGTATCGGTCCGCTTCGGCCTGGAGGCGTTGCGAAGCAGGCCCACCGAGGGCCGTTCGTACATACGCGGCGATGAGAGGGGAAGGTCGGCCCGCCTCTGCCGCAGCATGGCGGACGAGTTGGGCCGAGAGAGCGGCGAAGTCTGGCGTCAGCCAATTGAGCAAGATCCCGTCCGCAACCCGCCCCGCCAGCGCACACATCTTCGGACCCAATCCGCCCACGATCACGGCGGCGCCGGTTCGGTTTTGCAATTCAGGGACGGACCCGTGAACCAGGTCAAGCGACTGTTTCGCACGGCCTGAGCCCACCCCGAGGGTGAGTCGCTGGACCGGAAGTTTCAGTTCGGCCACTCGATCAGCGATGCTGGCGGCCGGCTGGCGATCAAGCGGGATCACGCCGACGCCGAGTCTGATGCTCGTCGTCACCGCCGCCGCCTCGGCTAACGCCGCGAGGCCATCCCCGTCTGGGGTGTCGTTGGCCCAAAAAGCGTCGTACCCAAGTCGCTCGGCCTCTTCCGCCACGCGACGAACGATCGTCCGATCCAATGCACCGGCCACGCCGAATCCGCGAGCCATCTCACACCTCCGTCGTCGCGCATGGCCCCCGTGACGCTCGACCAGCCAGTGCTGGGTGCCGATCAGCGTGGCGCGGGGAACCCTAAGCCAAGGCGTCGCAGGGACACGTGTCGTCCTTGCCCAATGATCAGGTGATCGAGGACCTCAACATCAAGCAACGTGCCAGCTCGTGCCAGTTCAGCCGTCAGGGCCACATCCGCGGCCGACGGCGTCGGGTCTCCAAACGGATGGTTATGCACGGCGACCAGCGCGACGGCATTGTGCCGGATCGCTACCCGAAACACCTCGGCGATGCGGACGCGTGCCTCGTTCACCGTTCCCTGATAAACCGTTCGCACGCCCAGGACGCGGTGCTTGGTATCGAGCAGGACCACCCGAAGCTGCTCCTGGTCCAGCGCCGCCATCTCGACCCCGACTAGATTCACTAGATCGTCCGGCGACGTGATCTGCGGACGTTGCTCCGGCGATAGGGCTGCCACGCGGGAGGCAAGTTCGAGGGCAGCCTTGAGACGAGCCGCTTTCGCCTCACCCACCCTGCGAATCCCAGCCAGTTCCGTGACATTCAGTTTAGATAAGCCGAGCAGGCCGTCGTGCTCAACCAGCAACCGCTGGGCAACAGCGGTCACGGTCTCCCCGACGATCCCAGTATTCAAGATGATCGCGATGAGGTCGCCGTTGGTCAGGGCCGCCGGGCCACGAAGTTTTAGCTTTTCTCGCGGCCGCTCATCGGGCGCCATCTCCTTGATCGACAGCCCATAGGTCACGCCCTCACCCTCTCCCGCTTCAGCCCACCGAATCGCCCACCGGTATTTCGCGCCGATCCCGGGTAGTCAAACAACCCCGAAGGAGCACCGGTCAAAAGTGCGTCCAACTCCGCGTGTTCGCCTCGCTCACTTGCGTGGGTGAGAGGCGGAGCAGGACACGTAGGTTCCGGCCTCTCCGAACACGTCCTGTTCAGGTTGGAAACCCGCGGCCGGCGCCGGTGCCCATCCCGAATGATGAGGGACAGCCACCCTCGCTAGTACCATGAGTCCCCGGTCGGTTACCCAGGCATCATGGGCGAATAGGCTGCGACAAGCATGCCGTAGTAGGTCGGAGCCTCGTAGGAGAGCAGTTCTCCAGCCATGGGCACCACCTCCTGCGCGCCCACCAGCATGAGTGCCTGCCACAACCCGTCGATGGCGGCCGTGTTGGCCAGCGTCTCGTCCAAATCCATGAGTCGCTGCAGGTCGTTGTCGCGTACGGCATCAACCACCATCGCGTCAACTTCCGCTGCCGCGGGGTGGTATCCATAGGGGCCGTCCTCGCGGTGCGTGTGGGCCCAGTCGCACGATGCCACGAGAGCTACGCGCCGATGATCGGCGTTCGCCGCCTCTGCAACCGCTCTGCCGAAGGCCACGAGGGTGGACCGCGGCAGATCCCGTGCGGGTGTGATGATCACGACGGGCGGCCCGGGATCCACTTCGGGCAGGCCTGCAAGCGCATCCCCGCGGCCCGCCATGTCGTGATGGTGTCCTAGGAACCAGAGCGGCGTAATTGCCCCCCAGTCAAGCGGGATGACGGCCTGGCCTCGACGGTTTCCCGCGTACGCGGCGCGGGCGATCGGTACGCCCATTCCCTCGGCTCGCTGCACAACCGCGTCGGTGAGCGCGGCGTCCACGGGTACGTTCATCTCCACTTGACGGCCTGCCCACCGGAGCGTCCCAGCGCCCCGTGCGACGTCCGCGAGGCAGACGGCGCCTGCGACCCGGACGCCATGCGGTCCCGCCAGCACGAGCACATCAACGCCGGCCGCTGCGCATCGGCGCCCCAATTCCTCCATGGCCTTTCGGGTTTGAAGAGCACCATCCGCATCATCACTCATCAGGGGGATGAGTGGGAATCCATGTGGCGCAATGCAGGCGAAGGCGAGTGCCATGCTTCCTCCGTGAGGCTTACGTCGCGGGCTCCAACGGCGACTGCCGGGTTTCCCGCACCAGCAGCGCCAGTGTCAGGGTGGCGACGACACCGATCAAGGCAAGGGCAGCAGCGCTCCCCGTCAGTCCGAAACGCGCCGCCATCACCCCGACGACCAAGGGACCGCCCGCCGATCCTGCGTCGCCGACTAACCGCCACAACCCGAGGAACTCTCCAGTGGCCCGGGGCGGTGCCAGGTCGGCCCCGAGGGTCATCATGGTGCCGGAGCCCAACCCGTTGCCGAACCCGATCACGGCGGCAGCCCCGAGGAGCCCTAGGTAGCTGGAGGCGAGCGGGATCAGCGCGACAC
>JALYMD010000632.1 GCA_030773875.1 Chloroflexota bacterium
GTGGCAGCCGCCAGTCTAGCCACTGCTCCTCCTCCGTGAATGGAGCGGCGTAGCTCGCGTGCTCGTGCTCCTGCGGCACGCCAGGCTCCCCGGCCAGCGCGGCGGCGGTACCCTCCGTCAACGCGGCTATCAGCGCGTCCGACCACACCGCCAGCACCTTCTCCCGAGAAGCATCGGCCGGGGTCGGGTGCTCATGCTTGCTCAGGATGGGACCCGTATCGAAGCCGGCCTCGGTACGGTGCAGCGTGGCCCCAAGGGTGGTCTCGCCGGCATAGAGCATCCGAGCTGGATTCGGGCCCCGATAACGAGGGAGCGGGGACGGATGGAGGTTGACGGCACCACAGCGCGGGATCGCCAACACCTCCGGCGGGATGCGAAACGGAAACGTGTAGGAGACGAGCAGATCCGGGGCCAGCGCTGCCAACATGGGCGCGGCGCGGCGGAGGCGGGTGGTCAGCAGGATATCCTGTCCTCGCGGTGCCATCGCGACAATCTCGCGGTGCCCCAGGTAGGTGGAACGCGCTGGCCCGGGTGAAGTCAGGACGAGGGCCAACTCATGCCCGGCCGCCGCCGCCCATGCAGCAACCAGCCGGTATGCCGCCGGCTCCACCACCAGGGCCACGACTCGATGCCCATTGGCTCGCTGCTCGCTGGTTACACCCTCCGCCATGATGTGTTGTGTCGCCCCGTCGCCCGTGGTGATCCTCCCTTGTTGGGTCGCCCCTACTTTGGGGAGGACCACGCGAGATCCGTGCCCCGCGGCGGCGTTCACCCCAACGGCCGTCACCGACCCGTCCTGATGAAGTTGCAGTTGCACGGAGCCGACCCGGATCCGCAGGACTGCTCAGCAGAAGGGTGGTACCACGAGCATAGCGAGTGAGGTGCCGGCTCCTCTACCGACCCGGGCGTTGCCCAGCTCGTCGGGCAACCCTAGACCGTAAACGACGTCTCGACTCCGTTGACGCGGACGACGTACGTGCCGGGGGGAAACGGCCCGTCCAGCGGAACCACCTGCTCGAACGGCTCCAAGACTTGCGCGCAGAGGGCATCAGCCGGTCTGACCGCCCCGATGGTGACCGTGACGACGTTCCCGTCCCGGGTCTGACCAATCTCGCCGATCTCGGTGCAAGCATCGGGCAGTGAGCCCTGAACCACCACCTGCACCTGGACGGGAAAACTTTCCAGCACCTGCACGTCCACCCGCTCCACGATCAGCGAATCTGCACCGCCAATTTGCTCCTCTTCCGACGCGGGAGGCCCGCCGCGATCGAGCGGAAGGAAATCCTCCGGGGAGCAGCCGGCCACCAGGAGCACAGTTGTCATGACTAGGAGCGCGGCGCCGCGCGGCGGGAACAGACATCGAAAAGGCATCAGACACTCCTTACTCCATCGCGCCGCAGGTGGTCCTGTATGGCGCTCACTCGACGTGGCCACGTCGCGGCCCCGCCCCACGCCATCAACCCTGCTTGCGTACTGCCGCAGAAACCCGGCCCCGACCCTTGACAAGGTCTTTGTGTACGTCTATAGTGTCCGTACAGTCCCGAGGAGCCAAGCGAAAGCGGCGCTCCCCACCGGACGCGGCCACAGGCTGGAGGGCCATTGCGGGGTAGTCCTCCGACACCGGGCCACGATCGGGACCGATCAGGGAACCACGTCCGTTGCGGGGCGTTGACGTGGGGAAGCGGTCGGTCGTGGGGAACGGCGCGGGAGCGAAGCTCGTCGGGACTTTCTCATGTTGCCTCCGGATTCAGATCGCGCTCTTCCCGTCAGTCGTTCCGACGGCCGGCCGGGTCAGTCGTGGTCAAGCGTTGTGCTAGCGGTCCTTCGATAGGTCTGATGACGCCGCCCCAACTGGCTCGGGCATCGATCCGTGTCATCACCGTGTTTTCAGCTCAGTGACACGTCCATCAGTTCCGTTGTGCGATAGTATCTGTACTCGTCGATACGTGCCGGTCACCCTCATCGCTTCCCGATACACGCTCGCGGCCAGCCGGTCATGGGCCCGCCTGACACTGGCCACTGCCGCCTACAGCATTGATCAGAGAGGAGCCTATGACCCGCCCCCAGCGCATCATCGTGACCTCTGACCGCTACGGGTCTGAGTCTGCCAGCCTCGACATGGAGCGCGGGATCATCGCCGCCGCCGACCTCGATGTCGAGATCGAGGGTGCGGCCTGCGCCACTGAAAGAGAACTGATTGCCGCGGGTGCTGAGGCGGATGCTCTTCTCGTCAGCACCCGGGAGGCAGTTACGCGCCGCGTGCTGGAGAACTTGCCGCGGACGAAGGTCATCAGCCGTTACGGCGTCGGTCTCGACAATGTCGACCTTGACGCCGCCGCGGAGCGCGGCATCGTCGTCACCCACTACCCCGGCTACTGCACCTCAGAGGTCGCCGACCACGCGATGGCGATGATGCTAGCCCTCAATCGCCGCATCGTCGAGCTGGATCGGGACCTACGGGAGGGTGCCTGGACCCGGCACGGGGCCTCCACCGGGACGATCCTGCGTGGTCCGGTCCCGCCGCTGCGCGAACTTACCCTGGGGTTGATCGGCTTCGGCCGGATCGGCAAGGCGGTCGCCGCTCGGGCACGGCCGTTTGGCTTGACGATCCTTGCCGCCGACCCATACACCAGCCCCGCAGAAATGGCCGACGCGGGGGTCGAACCTGTGCACCTGGACGCCCTCCTAGAGAGGGCGGATATCGTGAGCATCCACTGTCCCCTCACGCCGGAGACCCGCGGGATGATCGGCGCAGCGCAACTCCGGCGGATGAAGCCGGGCGCCGTCCTGGTCAATACAGCCCGGGGCCCGATCGTCGACCTCGCTGGCGCGTCGGCGGCCCTTCAAGCGGGGGAACTCGCCGGAGCGGCCCTTGACGTGGTTGATCCGGAACCGCTGCCCGCCGATTCTCCTCTTTACCAACTTCCGAACGTGATTCTGACACCCCATGCCGCCTACTACTCGGAGCGCTCGGTCGAGACAGTCCGCATTGAGACGCTCAAGGCGGCGCTCGCGGTCCTCCAAGGGAAAAGGCCGGGCACCGTGGCTAATCCAGCCGTCCTTGAACGCGTGTCGTTGGCCTGACGCGACGAACGG
>JALYMD010000633.1 GCA_030773875.1 Chloroflexota bacterium
CCGTGCAGCAGGCGCAGGACAACTTCGGCAATGTCGTGCTCGACGTGTACGCGGAGCGGGTGGAGCAGGCGATCGACTTCACGGCCTGGATCGTGGTCGAGCGGGACGCGACCGCGGGGCTGATCACCGTCACCGCCGACGAGTGGGCGGATCCGGGACTGCGGGAGCCTTCGCCCCTGACCACGGCGGACGCGGTGCTGTTGCAGGCCGCAGACGACCTCGCCTCCCACGGCGAGGACCCGCTGACCCTGGCGCGACGGATCAACGCCTGGGTCCACGCGCAGATCACCTACGAGCACGGCCCCACCGGGGTCAAGACCACGGCGGCGGAGGCCTTCGCGCTGCGCCGCGGCGTCTGCCAGGACTACGCGCACGTCATGCTGGCCCTGAGCCGCCGGTGCGGCTTGGCGGCCCGCTACGTCTCCGGCCATCTCCTCGGCGAGGGCGGGACGCACGCCTGGGTCGAGGTGCTGCTGCCTGGCGCGGAAGGGACAATCGTCGCGCACCCGTTCGACCCCACGAACGAAACCGAACCGGGCTTGAAGTACATCACCGTAGCCGTCGGCCGGGACTATCGGGATGTCGCCCCGGCCTGCGGAAGCTTCCGGGCCTCCTACCCCGGGCGGCTGTCGGCGAGCAAGCGGGCCGGCGTGACGGCGCTGGAGTATTTCTCGTCGCCAACGTAGGCCGGCAGGCGGCACGTCCAGAGCGGCCGGAGCGAGCGCAGGTTCCGGCGTCCTCCGCGAGCGCCCGCGCCTGAGGTGGCCCGACCCATGCCGGCCACCGACGGTGTGTGGCCTCGTGTAGGCGATGGTCATCCAGACTCTGTGACACGAGCGGGCGACCCGCGCGCTGCGCTACTGCTCTCGGTGGATGGGACAACCGGGGGCCGCCGGGGAAGGGAGGGGGGCGATGTGCCACAAGGAATGCCCGGCGCCGGTGCGGGGCGGATCCGGGATTGTGGAGGAGCGGGTCGAAACGCTGGGTGTTGAGCGCTCGATCCCGGGGTTCTTCGCGCGGCCGGACGGAGCGCCGGCGCCAGCGGTGGTCATCCTGCACGATATCTGGGGGGCCAACGATTTCTACCACGACCTCGCCCGGCGCCTCGCGGGAGAAGGGTTCGCCGCGCTGCTACCGGACCTCTTCGTCCGGCAAGGCCCGCTGCCGGAGCAGACCCGGGAGGCCGCCTTCGCCCGCCGGGCGCGGCTCGACCAGACTGTGGCCCTCGCTGACATCGCGGGGGCGCTGCGCTGGGTGCGGGATCACCCCGCCACCACCGGCCGAGTCGGCACGATGGGCTTTTGCCTCGGCGGGACGTTCGTCATGCTCGCCGCCGCCCGCGACCCGCTGCCGGATGCGGGCGTGGCCTTCTACGGCTTTCCGGTGATCGAGAAGACCTTGCTCACCCCGGCCGTGCCGCTCGACGAGGCCCGGGCGGGCCTGGTTGGCTCGCCGCTCCTGCTGCTCTGGGGCGATCAGGACCACGGGGTCGGGATGGAGAACGTCGCCGCCTACCGGGCCGCGCTGGAGGCGGCCGGCACCCGGCACGAGGCCGTGGTCTATCCCGGCTTGCCCCACGGCTTCCTCACCTTCGATCCCGCCGCGCCCGTAGCGACGCGGGAGGCGTGGGCGCGCGCGCTGGCCTTTCTTCGCGCTGAGCTGTCTCCGGCGTGAGCGCGGACAAGGCGAACGGCGCGGGGAACCCGGTCGAGCAGGACACGTCCGCCGTCCGCGGCCTGGCCCGCTTTCTTCACCGCGTCGGACGTTTGAAGGCGTTGCCGCGGACCGGCTGGCTCCATCGTGGCGTGCCGGAGGAGGAAGCGGAGTCGGTCGCTGACCACTCTTTTCGGACGGCGCTGCTGGCCTGGCTCGCCGCCGCCGCTGAGCCGGCGTTGGACCGCGAGCGGGTGCTCAAGCTGGCCCTGACCCACGACCTGGCGGAGGCACTAGCGGGAGATCCAACCCCGTACGATCCGGCAGGACTCCCCGCGTCCGCCGATGCCGAGGCGCGCCGCGCCTTCCTCAACCGCCGCCTCGTGCGCAGCGATGCCCAACGGGCGGCGAAGCAGGCGGCCGAGGCGGCGGCGATGGCGAGCCTGGCGGCGGACCTCCCGCCGCACCTCGCCGCCGAACTAGCTGCCCTCTGGGCCGAACTCGACGAGGGCACGACTGCTGAGGCCCGGTTCGTCAAACAGGCGGACAAGCTGGAGGCCTACCTCCAGTCTCTCGAGTACCTCGCGGCCGACCCGAACCGCCCGATGGAATCGTTCGCCGCTGAGGTGGCGGACGTCGTCACCGCACCGGCGCTCGCAGACCTCCGCGACGCCATTGCCGCCCTAGAGGCTGCGGAGGGATTGGCGGAGCTGGACGGGAACTCAACGGACCCTGTCGATCCCGCCGGGTCGTAGAAGCGCCGGTCACCGTCCAGCCAACGGCCGAGCACACATCGGCCCGGGACTGGCACGCTCCATGACCC
>JALYMD010000634.1 GCA_030773875.1 Chloroflexota bacterium
GGCCGAGCCCGGCAGGAGAGGTGCTGAAAGAAACGCTTAGAGGTGCCTGAGCTTCAACCGGCACCTGAGGGATATCTCGACGGCATTGATTGAGCTGGGCATCGTCGAGCGCCGCGGGGCGCGACGCGGCAGGGTGACATGTTCCCAAGCCAAGTGGCCTGAGGCACGTGCCTCCACATCCCCCTGAGACCTGGCTTGGCTGTCAACCGGATCCACTGGCGCCAGCCGGCTGGATGCAAAGGCTGCAACCAGCCGGCGTTTAGCCCCGTCTGACGCGGTGTTTTGATGGCGAGGGCGCATGGGAGTCGAACCCACCGGCGCCGGGATCACCGACGCCCGCACGGTTTTGAAGACCGCTAACGAAGGGTCCTTGACTGTCTCTCGTCGTCCACAGTCGCCAGTTTCAAGCCATTTTCCTAGGAGTCCGCGCTTCGTTCGTCCGTCGGGGTCTACCGCAATCTACCGGTTTGGCTGTCACTTTGGCTGTCACAGATCTGACAGGATCGCTTGGCCGTGTTCTGCAAGATGGCAGGTACGTGTCCAGGATCGCCGGCATCACGATCCGCTGGTTTCCCCCTCAGGCGTGGTATCAGCGGACTGCTCTCGCGCCAACCGTTCCTCCTGCCTCTCCTTAGCGTGGTATCGCTCCTTCTCCTTCTCCCGATGCTGCTCCTTACTGGCCTCAGGGCGACATTCAGCGCACCAGTTGGCCCGATCTCGGCGATACGCGTGTGGCTTGGTGGGTGTGTAGTAATCGCCGCACTTGCTGCAAATGGCTGGTCCGCGGGCTGAGGTGATGGCCACGACGGCTTGACAGGCAAGGGTTGCGAACAAGTTGTTGGGTGGCCACGTAAACGCGGAGCTCGCCGGGCCATGGAAGAGCAGAACTTCCTCAAGCCGTCCGGGTTCGCTCGGGCCACCGAGTGCAAGCCCGTGACGGAAGCCCTGTCCGGGGACAAACCTCACGTCATGGCCAACCGCCGCCACATCGTTCAGCAGAGAGGCCACCAACCGACCAAGGAGCCCTTGCAAGTAGGACGCGGACAGCGGATGTTGATTGACCTGGCTGATGTGCTCCTTGAAGGTAGCCCATCCCAGCCCTAGCGGAGGGTCGGAGGACCAATCCCTTGAGCTTTTCGTCAGGGGGTTGGGCGGGACCGAGAAGACTGCCGCCCAATCTGCATCGCCCGTCTGCTCGCCGTTGGTGAGTTTGGCTGCTAGGCGCAATAACGCCCTGAACCAGGTTGCCCAGTAGCGCCAGGAGTCCAGGGGCTCCCAGCCCCGCCGCACGCCTCGAAACTGGGCGGCCTCGGCAGCGTAGGCGTCCAGTTGAACCCTTCTCTTCGGCGACCACAACCACCACCGCTCGGCAGCGCCTAGGGGGAAGCAGTTGGCGTGCGTGCCAGGCAACCCATGTGCACAGATACCGAGAACCCCCCACCGACCCGCGAATCGCTCGATCTCCTCGACGCTGGCCTCGTGAAGCCGGACGAACGCGGCCAGGCAGTCGTCCACCGCTCCTTCCTCACCCGAGGCCGGATAGCTCCACTCCAGTCGGAATGGACCATTCCCTCCCCCGCCAGCGGACCAGACCTTGGCCAGCGGGAGTCCCGTTGTATTCAGGCGAGTCGGTCCGATGAAGGTGGTCCTGTTGAGTTCGATGCCTCCTCGCCTTAGCTCGTTGCCGAAGGCGCCGTCACGTCGTGCCATTGACTCCCCTACCTGCGTTGTGTTCTGCGTTATAGACATTGTTGCACAACGCAGGCCATGTAACCATGACGCCGGATATGGTCTGTGTCAGCGGGCAGATGGAGGAAGGAGAGGAGCATGGGAGAACGGTTGCTGCTCCGAGATGTGGAGGCTGCCGAACGGCTTAGCCTCTCCCGGGCCACCGTCTGGAAATTGATGGCCTCTGGCGAGCTGCGGAGCGTTCACGTTGGGCGAGCCCGGCGCATTGTTGCGGCCGACCTTGATCGTTGGCTCGCGCAACGCCTCGCTGAGGATGTGGCCGAGACATCGCCTGCACCTCCCGCCCACGATTGAGCGTCCAAGTAATGATCCCAAGGCGACTTACCCGTCATCACCTTGCCGTGCCCTGCAACCACCGCGTCTCGAGCGGCCACGAGAACGGAGCATTGTGCTCGCACAAGGGGTCCCGAGCAACCCGGATGAGGCCATCTGTGGTGGTCAGCGAATCCTCCAGGCAAGGCTCCATGAACACTCCGCTGGTGACCCTCCGGAGCGTTGCTGTTCAACACGGGTTGGAATCAGGGTACGTACGTACGAGGCAAAAGTTTCGACGGTCCGTCTGTCGACGGGTCTCCAGCCCCGATTCTGAAAAGACAATTTGGAGCCCATTTTGGAGCCCTCACGAGGCCAAGAAAACTGGGAGATCACCAAAGAAGCCGCGCAAAAAAGGTCAGGACGAATCAGTTGGCAGGTCTCGAGTCCAGAACGCATGTGCCGTCGGCTTGGAGGAAGAGCAATGATGTGCAATTTCGCCTGTACCTGGGAGGGAACACCTCATGCGACTGTCACCTGGCGCTGCCGGGCCTCGATGTACAAATGCCACGCCCTCGGTCTGACGAACTCACCTAGCTGCCAACCCCGTGGAATGGTCCGAGACTGCCAGGGCCGTCGCCTCGCCTCCACCAGCCGGCTGGACCTTTGTGCGTCGAGTCGAGGGCGAGGCCCGCCAAACACTTGGCCCTACGTGCCGAGTAACCGTCAGATCGAGATGCCGACTCATCAAGGACACAACACAATGATCACCTGCAGTGGTCCTGTCGCCCCGTCAGCGACCTCCATCCATGTCACCGCCACCTGCCGGGGCGTTCTCTCTCACCAGACTACTTCGGGTAACGTCCGTCTCATCTCTTGCGGCGCAGGCGTTAGTCCCTCGACTGTGCACGACGTGGCGCGGGCGCTGGAGGTCGCAAGTCAGTACTGCCGCTGGCTGGTTTGTCATCCGGTCCCCTTCGGTCAGCCTGCCTCGCCGATCGACCCTACTACCGGCCATGGCGTCGACGCGTACGACGACTGCCACGCCCGGCGCTTCCTCACTGACGCGATCTTGGCCGCCCAGACCTTGGGGCTGAGCGTGATCGCGTACTTCACCACGGGAGACGATTCTCTTGCCCAGCCGCTCATGCCCTGGCTTGATCGGCCTGTCACCGGCCAGCCCCGCTTCGGCCTGATCCCCTTCAGGATCATCGGCACTACGCCGATCCTGCCGGTACGACAGCGGGGAGATCTCCCTCCCCCCTAGGAGGCTGGAACCACTGAGGATAGCGTGCTCGCCAGGCCAGGTGGCCTTCCCCTCCTTAGTCGTTCACCCCTCCCCCATCACCTGCTCGACGCAAATTGAGAGGAGATCCTCGTGGAGCCACCCGTCCCGCTGGGCGACGTGCCTCGCCCCGCGTTCCCTACGCGCACGTTACCCGCCTGGCTGCGGGCTTTCGTCGACGCACTCGCGGTTCAAACTCAGACCCCTCCAGATCTTCCATCTATGTTAGCTCTCGCGTGCCTGGCCGCTAGCATTGCCAAGCGCGTGAGCGTTCGTGCCTATGAAACTGGGTCGAACCCCTCAACCTGTTCATTCTGGTCGCCCTTCCTCCAGCCAACCGAAAATCGGCGGTGTACTCGGCGACGATGGCACCGCTGGAGGCCTTCGAGGCGGAGGGGTTGGCTCAGCACGCTCCTGCCGCCGCGGAGGCGGAAGGCCGGCGCAAGATCGCCGAAGCGGCCCTCGCCGCCGCTCAGCAGGCCGCGGTCCGCGCTAAACCGGAGGACCGGATGGCGCTCGCTGCCCAGGCGGATCAGCAGGCCCGCGAGTTGGCGGCGATGGACGTGCCTACGCCTCCCCGCTTGCTCGTCGACGATTGCTCTCCGGAGCGCCTTGCCAGCTTGCTTGCCCTGCATGGTGGCCGGATCGCGGCCCTCGCCCCCGAGGGTGATCTGCTCGACATCCTCGGTGGCCGGTATTCGAGTGGAACTCCGAACATGGGCGTGTTCTTGCGCGGCCATGCCGGTGATGATCTCCGCGTCGGCCGGGTAGGTCGACCGCCAGAGTTGGTGCGCAAGCCGGCGCTGACCATCGCGCTAGCCACCCAGCCGGAGGTGATTGCCGGCCTCGCAGGACGACCAGGCTTCCGGGGCCGTGGTCTGCTGGGGAGGTTCCTGTACTCACTGCCGCAGAGCTATGTTGGCCGGCGGGCGGTCAATCCGCCCCCAGTACCAGCTCCAGTTCGGGCGACCTACCACCAGAACGTGACAGCGCTCCTGCGGCTTCCGGTGGCCACGGACCCCAACGGTGAGCCCACGCCCCACGTGCTGGACCTCACACCCGCAGCCCGATCAGAGTTGGAGCGATTCGAGATCCATCTGGAAGGACAGTTAGGCGAATTTGGCGCCCTCGGTGCGATCGCCGATTGGGCCGGCAAACTGGTCGGGGCAGTGGTCCGGATCGCCGGTCTTCTCCACATGGCGCATTATGCCGAGACCGCCGCTCTGGAGTTGCCCCAGTTTGGTGGACACCAAGCAACTAGGTGACGTGCTGAGAAAGGCTCCACCTCCTCTCGTAGACTGCGGGCGACAAATACCCGAGGGCCGAATGTCGACGGTGCGTGTTGTAG
>JALYMD010000635.1 GCA_030773875.1 Chloroflexota bacterium
TGGACGACCGCGAGATGCTGCTCGTCAACCGTAACGTCTATTTCCACTTTGACCTCAACGACCTCTTGAACTTCCTACCCGGAGAGGATCGCGATGACGAGCGGATCGTCTATCCGTTTCACCCTCCGGAGCGGGGCGATATCGTCGTCTTCAACCCCCCGGTCCGATCGAACAAGCCCTACATCAAACGGGTGATCGGACTCCCCGGTGAAACGGTCTCCGTGCAAGACGGGTTCGTATACATCGACGGCCAGCGGCTCAATGAGGCGTACATCGACGGTCCCATTACAACGTGTGGTTCCCAGAGACAATGTGATCCGGTCACCGTGTCGGATGGTGAAGTCTTCGTTCTCGGCGACAATCGCACAAACAGCTCAGACTCCCGCAGCTTCGGACCGGTCGACGTGGATCGGATCATCGGAAAGGCGTGGATTACGTACTGGCCAACGGACGAGATCGGGTTAGTTCCGCACCAGGACTATCCCGACTTCGCCGAGTCTTGATTCGAACCTGTTTGTCCCGCCTCCGTCGCCCCGTGTAAAATAGGCATACCGGCCGGTTCTCCCGTGCCGGTGTGCAACCCAGCAGCCTCGCATCCTTCTTGCATTGCGATCACTGGGTGGTCGGTTGACGCCGTGAGGGCCTTCCGATGATCGAAACCGTGGTCGAGAGTATTCGAGTCAGCCTTGTCACCCAGCATCGTGTCGTCATCCTCAAGGAGGTCCACGGGGAGCGTCACCTGCCTATCTGGATTGGCGCCTACGAGGCAGAAGCGATCGCCATGGAACTCCAGGGCGTAGCCGCAGCTCGTCCGCTCCCCTACGACTTGATGAAGGCGGTGATTGGCGACCTTGGGGGCAAGGTCGATCGCATCCTTGTCACCGATCTCGCACAGGACGTGTTCTACGCCCGGATCGTGGTTGAGCAGAATGGCCGATCGGTGGAGATTGACTCCCGCCCGAGTGACGCCATCGCGCTGGCCGTGCGGGCGCAGGTTCCCATCCTCGTCGAGGAGTCTGTCATGGACCGAGCCGGGGTGGCCCTGGACGGCTCGGATGACGCTGACGAGGCCCCTACGTCCGAAGGGGGCTCCCTAGAGCCCGCCACGGCCGAGCGGGCAGATGACGAGCGGTTGTCCGTCTTTCGCGATTTCATCAATACCCTCGACTTTGAGGACTTTGACAAGAAGCGAGGGAAGTGAGCCGGGCGGGAAGCCGGCGGAGAATCTATGGAGACCCCAGACCTTCAGATTAAGCGCATCGTCCTCGACCGGATGGAGCGGTGCAGTGTATGCCACCACTCCTTCGTGCCGGACGATATCCACGTCATCTCGCGGAAGTCCGACATGTGGATGATGGTTGTCGAGTGCTCCGAGTGCCAGGGCCGCAACTTTGTGGCGGCAGTCCTCAACGACGGGGACCCAACCGAGGCACAACTGGCGCTTCGGCGGCTGAGCGAGAGCGGTGTCAAGGATCATTCGAGTAACGCCAAGTCGACGCCTGCCTTACCGAAGGTCTCCGTGGACGACGTGCTCGACATGCACGAGTTCCTTGGCGACTTCGACGGCGACTTCCATCGCCTCTTCGCCCGGGGCTAATCGGGTTCATCCAAACCTACGTCCAGCGGGCGCCCAGATCCTCCTACGGGAGAACTCGGGCGCCGCTTGCCGTCCCCACCGACCGTCATGGGCATATCCTCACGGATTTCGCGTTGACGCCGATTCCGCCCAAACCTATACTCGAACCAGGTTCGTGAATTTGGTCACGGGATGTTCGAGCGGCAGGCCCGCTCCCGCGGCTGATGAGGGGGCAACGCGTGGCACACACCGCGGAGGCCGGGATCGATCTCGCCGTGGTGCGGGAATTGATGTCCCATTTCAAGCCTCAGGATCACCAGGAGGCACAGGAGCTAATTCTCTCCGCCCTCCAGGAAATCAATGAACACTTTGGCTACGTTTCCTTGGAAGCGGCCGAGATCGTCGCCGAGCACCTGGACACCACAGTCAACCGCATCTACGGCCTTCTGACGTTTTATGCTGACTTCCGGACTGAGCCACGCGGGCGCCACTTCATGCTGCTCTGCCACGGGATGTCCTGCTACGTGATGGGCTCCCAACAGCTCGTCCAGGACCTCAAGGATCGGTACGGCGTCGGTGATGGGGACACCACCCCGGACGGAGAACTGACCGTCCAGGTGGTGAACGGCTGTCTCGGAGTGTGTGACCGGGCGCCAATCGTCAAACTTGACGACAGTTTCTACGGCGATCTGACTCCTGACACGTTGAACGATGTGATCCAGCGTGCGATCGCGGCGCGACGCGCCACTGAGGACCCTCATGTCAACCCAATCAACGACCGCCGCTCAAACCCGGCTTAGCTCCCGCACCGAGTTTGAGGCGTACCGCGAGCGCGCGGAGCAGCGCTGGGCGTCACTCTGGAATGGAAACCAGACCGTTGTCAGCGTAGGAATTGGCAGCTGTTCCGTGGCTAAGGGCGCCCTCAATGTCCTCGCCGCCTGTGAGATGGCCCTCCAGGGGCAGGCAGGGATCGTTCGCCAGGTGTCGTGCGACGGTGCCTGCTGGATGGAGCCCTGGATTGAGGTCAAGCGGCCAGACCAACCGCCGGTCATCTACGGCAACATCTCGCCCGACGAGATTCCGGATGTCCTCGCTGGCCGTTTGGAAGAGCGGGCGATCGGCGTTCGGGCGGAGAAACCGCTGGGAGCCATTCCGCCCCTCGCCAGCCACCCATTCTTCAAACATCAGCAACGGATCGTCCTAGCGAACGTCGGGGTCATTGACCCCGACTCGATTGAGGACGCGATCGCTCGGGGGGCCTATAGCGCCTACCTCAAGGTTCTTTTTGACCTGTCGGGCGAGGAGACCATTGCCGAGCTTACGGCATCGAATCTTCGTGGACGTGGCGGCGCCGGCTTCCCGGCCGGCATCAAGTGGGAGAGCGGTCGCAAGGCGAAGGCGCGCCCGAAGTTCGTCGTCTGCAACAGCCACGAGGGTGAGCCAAACGTCTACAAGGACCGGAGGATCCACGAGGGGGATCCGCACCGCATCCTTGAAGGCATCCTCATCGCCTGCATCGCCTGTGGCGCCGAGCGTGGCTACAACTACATCGGTGGCGAGTATCCCCTCGCGATTAAGCGGTTCCGGAGGGCGGTTCAGGACGCCGAGCGTCTTGGCTTGATCGGCAAAGACGTTCTCGGTTCAGGCAAAAATGTCGCCTTCCGGGTGCGCACCGGCGGGGGTGCCTACATCTGTGGCGAAGGCTCCGCCCTGATGTACTCCATCATGGGTGTTCGCGGTCAGCCGCGCACAAAACCCCCTCGCTCGGTCGAGGAGGGCATCTGGAAGCGCCCGACTGTGGCGAACAACACCGAAACCCTTGCCAACGTGCCCGATATCATCCTCAAGGGCGGAGAATGGTACGCGGGGATCGGGACCGAAAAGA
>JALYMD010000636.1 GCA_030773875.1 Chloroflexota bacterium
GTCCGTCTGACCGAAGACGGTCCGGAGTTGGGTGGCGTACATGGTCGCGGCCGTCTCAGGGTCAAGCACCGTCGTCGGAAAGGGGTGGATCCGGCTCGGCGGAATCGGCACGTGATCGAGGAAGGTGCGTTTGGCAACCCCCGCATTGCTCTCCGGACTCTCTTCCGGCACCCAGCGCTCGTCGCCCCAGAAGACCTCCAGAGATTCCCAGGGGACGCGATCACGGAATGGCGCCACTGCCAGCAGCTCTCCCATTCGCTTCGGCGTCGATCCACCGGAAAGTGCCACGTAGGCCCGGCTCCGTGTCGCAACGGCCGCGGAAGTGATGGCTGCAAAGGCGTCGGCAGCACCTAGGGCAAGAGCGTCGACATCGGTGAAGACACGGACTAGTCCACGAGGTCCGTAGTCCAACTCCTGGACAGGCAAGGACGTCTCGGTCATGCGGGCGTCTCTCCACCAGTTTCGGTCACGTCCCTAGACAGGAGTGATGCAACAAATGTGAGCGACTCCTCAAAGACGCGATCCCGGCCAAAGGCGTGCAACTCCGGCCCAAGCAGATTCGGGTCGTCTGGCTGCTCGGCGTAAACCATCCGGCTGACCGGAGGCATGTTCGGGGTCTCGCTCGTCGTCGCCAGCCCAGCGTCATTGACACGCTCGACGGTGAATGTGCCAGGGGCATCTCCAACCGCGCGGAACGAAATAAGGCCAAGCCCACGGTCGAAGGCAGGGTTGGAGACCGATCGAAGCTGGATGGTGACGTCGCGACCAGGCCGGTTCCGGCGCGATACCGTCCGGAGCGGAAGGCGATAGCCCGTTCGCGTCCGCTCCAATCCCGACGTCGCCATCCACCCGAGCCGTGTCGAGAGCCAACCGGCGGTGAGGAGAGCTGCGGTCAGGCCCGATGCGCCGGCCCGGTTGCGCGGCGCATAGACGATCTGGACGTCATCGATGCAGTCCAGGCAGGGACGAGACGCCGGAGCGTCGAAGAACTGAGCCACCAACTGCCGCCACGGCATGAGCCGAGCCCAGGCGAAGTCGCTCACCATAGGGCAGGACCGCCCCGTCATCAGCGACGCCAACGTTCGAAGGTCCCGCCCCGGCTCTGAGAGCGCAGCGGTGTCGACGATGAGACGATCGGCGATCTCCGTCAGGTCATGGAAGAGCGGGCTTGCGCTTGGGGAGTCACCCGGCCACCAGAGAAAGTCGGGCAATTCCGCGACTAGCAGCGGCGAGGCCAAGTTGGCCAGGTGGTTGGCCGACAGGGAATCGGCTTCGATGGTAATGCACTCGAAGCGCACCACAGGCCGGCCTTTTTCAGCCGGTTGCTCCAACAGCCCGACGCGGACGTCCAGCCCAGGATCCTCACCGCTCACGCGGTCTGGGTCGGCGACGAGCACGATGGCCCGAGAGGGATAGAGTTCACCGAGGTGGACAACTGCGCTCTCGATCCGCTTGGCTTCCGAAGCCGAGTGGGCCACGGCGATCAAGTTGAGCGTATTGGCACGCATCCGGTCGCTGCCGATGGTCCCACGAGCGCCGTCTCGAGCCAGTTGCGCTGGGCTGCCCTCGGGAGCCATCGCCCCGTCGGCGCCCTCCACGTCCTCAGCCCGATCCTGTCCCGCCTCCAGCTGATCCCAGAGGCGATTCAACTCGTCATGAACGACGCCCGCGTCCACGACATGAGCCTGCCAGGAGGCAGCCAGGACAGCCTGGGCGGGTGCCGCAGCGCGGCCGGTTCTTCCCGCAAGCCTGGAACTTGTCACCGCCAAGGTTGACCTCCAATCGACAGACGGTTGCGAGCGCTGGGCGTCGGCAGAGCATCTGGCAGGTCGGGAGCGCTCTGGTCTCCAGTCCGAATGGTCCTACGTGTCCACTGCCATGCCACACGGCCCTCGGCCCAGCGCCTACCCGCCGCGCTATGGGCGGCGCCACGCCCGTCCGTCGCGCTCCAAGAGGAGGTCGGCGGCCTCGGGCCCCCAGGTCCCCGCCTCGTATGGCTCCGGCGGCTGCCCCTCGGCCCAGCCGTCGAGGATCGGCTGCATCAGCGCCCACGCGGCTTCAACTTCATCACGGCGAGCGAACAGGGTCGGATCGCCCAGCATTGCATCAAGCAGAAGTCGCTCGTACGCATCCGGCCCGGCCTGTCCGAAGGAGTTGCCATAGAGAAAATCCATCCGGACGGTTCGAAGGTGAGTTGTGGCGCCGGGAACCTTAGCGGCAAAGCGAAGCGAAATACCCTCGTCCGGCTGAATCCGCAACGTCAGCACGTTGGGCGCCAGATCGACATCGCTGAGGTTCCCCAGGCTTTGGAACATCAAGTGGGGGACGGGCTTGAACTCGATGGCGATTTCCGTCACCCGCCGGGGCAATCGCTTACCGGTGCGCAGGTAAAACGGCACCCCAGCCCAGCGCCAGTTCTCGCACTCCAGCTTAAGTGCCACGTAGGTGTCGGTGCAGGAATCTGGCGGGACCCCCTTCTCCTCACGATAGGCGCCTACCGGTCGCCCGCCGCTGAAGCCGCGCTCGTACTGTCCGCGCACGGTCCGCTGGGTCACTTCGGCTCCGCGCGGCACCACCACCGAGCGAAGCACTTTGACCTTCTCATCGCGGACGGCATTGCCGTTGAAGAAGGCTGGCGGCTCCATCGCGACGACCGTCAGAAGTTGGAGCATGTGGCTCTGAACCATATCTCGCAGCGCCCCAGCGCCTTCGTAATAGCCGGCCCGCCCCTCGACACCAAGTCCCTCAGCCGCCGTGATCTGCACATGGTCCACGAACTGACGATTCCAGATGGGTTCAAAGAGTACGTTCGCGAAACGGAACGCGAGCACATTCTGGACCGTCTCTTTCCCGAGGTAGTGGTCGATTCGGTAGATCTGCCGCTCGGAAAAGACGGCAGCCATCTCGGCGATCAGGGCACGGGCACTGGGGAGGTCGTGCCCGAACGGCTTTTCCACGACCACCCGATGCCAGCTCTCGCTGGGATCGGCATAGATATCCTGTCGTTGGGCCACGCCAGAGGCGCCAAGGTGCTCGATAATCGGGCCGTAGTAGTCGGGAGCGGTGGCCAGGTAGAAGAGCCGGTTGCCCCCCGCACGCCGCTCTCGGTCAATCCCGCTCAGACGCTCGTTGAGCGACTCATAGGTCTCCGGGGCTTTGAAGTCACCACGGACGTAAAAGAGGCCTCGTGCGAAGTGGTTCCAGCTCTCATCCGTCACGGGTGTACGGGCGTTCTTGGCAACCGCCTCCCGCATCTGAGCGCGAAAGTCGTCATCGCTCCAGTCCCGATGCGAGACCCCGACGATGGAGAAGCCTTCGGGCAACGGGTGGCCAACGGCGAGATCGTAGAGCGCCGGCATTAACTTGCGCCCGGTCAGGTCACCGGTTACGCCAAAGATGACCATGACGCAGGGCGCGGGGACCCGGTCCAGGTGGAGCCCGGCACGTAACGGATTCGCGAGCAACCCATCACCCCGCTCTGCACCGTCCGTAACTGCGGCGGCGAGCTCCAACTCCTGGGTATCGCCGCGGGTCGTCGTCTCGGTCCGCGGCTTGTCAAGAACGTCAAGGTCGGTCATAGCGAGTCCCATCTCATATACGGGTGATACCGGGAGCAATTGAGCGAGCATGGAGAACGGCCGAGCGTTGAACTCATCGGCGAAGCGCCCTCGCTGGCATTCGCAAGGACCACGCCGCCCGTCCGATCGAGACGGAATGAAGGGGTACATCTCGTCCGGGTGGATTGCGAAGAACTCCCGCCTCCTACCGGATTCCGGGAGAACCGTCGACCCTAGGGCTGAGGCACCAGCATCGGATCATGCCGGCCGCAACCGGTGCACATTCTAAAACTCCGCCTTTCTCGCGGCCTCCGGCGTCCGCTCGCCCTCCATGGCGTCCTCCTCGGGCGTTTGGCTGGCCGGGGTGAGCAACTTCGCCGCGTCTGCGGTCGGTGGCAGTTCACCCCCCCTGGGGGAGCGGTCCCCCTCGCTGTCACCCTCGGCCCAAAACTCACGGCTAGATGGGGCGGATGCAACCGCCTGTGGCGGCCCCACCGGGGTCCAGATGGTATGGAAGGTCCCGGGCTTGTCCAGTCGCTTGTACGTGTGGGCGCCGAAGAAGTCCCGCTGGCCCTGAACGAGGTTCGCCGGGAGCCGTTCCTGGCGGTAGGTATCGACGTAGTCCAAGGCCGCGCTCATCGCAGGGCAGGGGATGCCAAACGTCCGGGCAACCTGCACCGCATCCCGGCATCCCGGCATGCTCGCATTGATCGTCTCGGCAATGTGGGGAGCCACCAGGAGATTGTCGAACTCCGAGCCATCCGCGAATGCCTCACGGATCGGGTCCAGCAGCGCCGCCCGAATGATGCAGCCACCCTTCCAGATCCTGGCGATCTCCGCCAGGTCCAGGCCGTACCCATAGGTATCGGAGGCGGCCTTCAACAGCGCCATGCCCTGCGCGTAGGAGGAAACCTTGGCGAAGTACAGGGCGTCTTCCAAGGCCTTGATCAGGCGGGCCTTGTCCAGTCGATGGGTGCGGAGCAGTGGGGGAGTTGCCTCGACGCCGTCCTGACCAGTCTCAGGACCGTGGAGGATCCGGCTAGCACGCACCCGCTCTGACTTCTTCGAGGACATAATCCGGGCCATCACGGCCGCGTCAATGGTCGGCACCGGAGTCGCCAACTCCAGGGCGTTCTGGCTGGTCCAGCGCCCGGTCCCCTTCTGCTCCGCCTCATCGGCGATCAGATCCACCAGCGGGTTGCCGGTCTCCACGTCGACGAAATCAAGCACCTCGGCGGTGATCTCAACCAGGAAGGAGGCGAGCTTCCCCTGATTCCAGCGCCGGAAGACCTCGGCCATCTCCGGCGCCTTCATCCCAAGCGCACGGCGCATGACATCGTAGGTCTCGGCGATCAACTGCATGTCGCCGTACTCGATGCCGTTGTGGACCATTTTGACGTAATGCCCGGCTCCACCGGGACCGACGTGCGTCACGCAGGCGCCAGCCTCCGTTTTGGCGGCGATGGCCACCAGCATCGGTTCCAGTTCGGCATACGCCTCGGCGGTGCCGCCCGGCATCAAGCTCGGCCCCCAGAGCGCCCCCTCCTCGCCGCCGGAGACACCCATGCCCACAAAGTGGAGGCCGCGCTCCGCCAACTCCTGGGTCCGGCGTTCTGTATCTTGGAAGAAGGAGTTGCCGCCATCGATGAGGATATCGCCAGGCTGGAGGTAGGGAACGAGCTCAGCGATCACCGCGTCGACCGGCGCTCCCGCCTTGACCATCAGCAGGATCCGCCGTGGCCGCGCGAGCGAGGCGACGAAGTCCGGGATATCGAAGGCCCCGTGGATCCCCGTGCCGGCCGCCGAGCCGTCAAGAAAGGCATGGGTGCGGGATTCGGTCCGGTTGTAGACGGCGACGGAAAAGCCATTGCGGTCCACGTTGAGCGCGAGGTTCTCGCCCATCACGCCGAGCCCGACCAGGCCGAGGAATCGGTCTCCACTTGGGGGCTCTATTTGAGCCGCTGGTGCCGGTATCGTTGCTGTGGTCGGCGTCATCGGGTTTGCCGGATCGCTCATGCTCGCTCGCCTCCCATCGCTATCGCCGCAGGTACCCCGGGTGCGGGCGTCTACCTGTTCTCTCGTCTACACCGCTTAGTCTATCCCTCGTGTCTAGGAGGTGTCAGAGATCTCCCATCGAGCGTGGTTTATTAGCGGATGGAACCGAGAGCGTTCGTGCTAATCGTCGGTTCCGACTGGGATAGGCACGGCACCGGCGCCGGGTCTGACCGCGAGCACCTCGTCGATGTGGTCAAGCACGTCAGCGACATCCGTGTAGACGGCCGAGGCACCGGCGTCTTCCAGCACGTCGCGTTCGATACCGCCGGTGAGCACGCAGACGCACGGCAACCTAAGCTTGCCGGCGGCTTCGACGTCAAACACCGTGTCCCCGATCACCACCGCGGTCGCCCCGCCACCCACCTGCTCCAGGGCCTTTGCGAAGATATCGGGCTCCGGCTTCGTCGCCACCACGTCTGCGGAGCTGACGAGGCCATCAAGCGCCTCCCGTCCACCGAGCTCCTCGACGTATCGATCGATGTCGCGCTGCTCCCCAGAGGAGGCCAGGACGACCTTCACCCCACGTTCTCGCAGCCGGGCAAGCAGATCGCTGGCGCCACGGAAGGGCTCGACGTGTTCCGACAACCCCTTCTCGGTGTACTCCTCGGTGTAGAGGGAGCGAGCCCGCTCACGCAGCTCTTCCGGGGCATCCTCCCCAAGGACGGTGGGCACGAGCTGGTCGCCGCCCATGCCGATCAGGTGCAGAATCTGGTTCGCCTCGACCTGGCGCCCCAAGCGCTGGAAGGCACGCCGCCAGGCCAGAACGTGGAGAAGATTGCTGTCCATTAGCGTGCCGTCGATATCAATGAGCGCAGCGTCGACCATGGCGTATCTGTTCTCCCGTGCCCGTCCTACGGGCTAGCCCGTCCCCATTCGAGATGGTGCGGACCGGTGAAGACCGGTTGCCGGGGCGCATTGCTGCCGGCGCGTCGCTCAGCCAGCTGAGGCAGCGGCTGTGCCGGCCGACGGGGGTTCAACGCAGGAAGCGAGCCGTCGTCCGCACGCCCGGCTGGCACCCCCCGGTTTCCCCCACTTGCGGCGCGGGGAGGTCACGGAGACGCGCGGGCCCGGTTCACCTGGACGGCGGGTTAGCTGAGGTCAAGCTTGGCAGTGGCTTCCCTGAGGATGGCGGCCGAACTCCGCAGGCCCTCCAACTCCTCGTCACTGAGGTCCAGCCGGATCACCTGCTCGATGCCCTCACGGCCCACCACGCAGGGGAGGCTCAGGTAGATGTCGTCAATGCCGTGATAGTTCTGGACGAGCGACGAGACCGGCAGGACAGTGCGTTGATCGCGGAGGATGGCCTCGACGATTCGCATCATGCCGGCGGCCACAGCGTAGTAGGTCGCGCCCTTGCGCTCGACGACCTCCTTGGCCGCATCGCGGGTGTGGTGGAAGATCTCCGCGAGGGCTGCTTCGTCGTGCGTCATCCCGTGAGCGGCGCAGTAGGCGGAGAGGGACATCCCGGCAATGCTGGCGTGGCTCCAAACTGGTACCTCGCTGTCCCCGTGTTCGCCGATGATGTCGGCATGGACGCTGTTTGGGTCGACGCGGAAGTGCTCCCCGAGCAGAGCCCGGAAGCGGGCGGTGTCGAGGATGGTGCCGGAGCCGATGACGCGCTCAGGCGGCAGGCCCGAAAGCCGCCAGGCGGCGTAGGCCAGCGCGTCGACCGGGTTAGTGGCCACCAGAAGGATGCCGTCGGGGTTGTGACGGACAACTTCGGGCACGATCTCCCGGAAGATGGCGCCGTTCTTCTCGACGAGATCGAGCCGGCTGTCGTTGTCGCCCTGGGCGGCGCCGGCAGTGAGGACCGTGACCGCGGCGCCGGCGCAGTCCGGATAGTCGCCGGCCCAGACGCGGGTGGGATGGGTGAAGGGAACGGCGTGAAGGAGATCCATCGCCTCCCCTTCGGCCTTGTCCCGGTCGCGGTTGATCAGCACGATCTCGGCGGCGAGGCCGCTGAAGAGCAGGGCGTAGGCGAAGGTCGCCCCGACGCTTCCGGTGCCGACCACCGCGACTCGAACCGGCTTCGCCGGGGACTCGGACATGGAACTGTTCCTCCCGCTGGTTCGACGACGCCGATTGGCGTTCGTTCCGAAGATGTCCGGCAAGGCGCCGCCCTCGGAGGCCCGGGGCGGCGCCATACGTGGGATGGCGGGGCAACGGCTACGTCGTGGCGACCGTTTCCGCAAGGGCGGCGCGCTTGCCCTCCACGCCGGCGATCAGGGAGTCGAAGGACTTGGTGAAGGAGGCGATGCCTTCTTCCTCCAGTTGGGCCGTTGCCGCGGCGAGGTCGATACCGGCCGCGGCGAGGTCGG
>JALYMD010000637.1 GCA_030773875.1 Chloroflexota bacterium
GGCGGCCGGGTCCTGAAGAACTGCGACCGAAAGCGCTGACGATGACCATGGATGGTCCAGGAGAACACCGTAAATCCCGCAGTACCCGGCCCTTCGCTTGCTGTTCGCGTTGGCGGACTTTCGCTGAACCTTGAGGTCTTGCCCCTGATTGGGGTCCTGAGTTCGCGGTCCCGCCTCGTAAAGGATCCGGAATCTTCGTCTCGGTTTCGTGGTCCGGCCGGTCCAGGCCACGAGCCCTGTCGGTTAGGCACTTGGCCTTGGCCGGGGGGAAGGCGGCGGAGCGCGAGGCAGGGGAAGCGGATACTAAGCTGGTTCAGGACCAGGACAACGCTGTCGGCGGCCTAGGCAGGGCGGCCGAACCTCTGACGACCTGGTGGCGAGGACGGGAGGAAGGCCATGGCCCAGGACGTGGAACTCGCGGGGATCCCGTACCCGCCGGCGCCGTGGCGCCTCTCCGGGCGGCTTTGGGCAGGGTGTTTTCGGACTGACCGTCCGGTCCCGCTCCCCTACGGGCTGCGCCATGCTCTCGGTTCCCGCACGCTCGTCGTGGTCCTCGCCCGCTACCTGGAGGGCACGCTGAACTACGACGAGCTGGCGATCGGCGTCCCGGCGTTCCGCGGAGCCCGCCCTGGGCTCTTCGTCGACCGCATGTGGGTCAACGACCAGGTCTCCGTCGCGGGCGGTCGCGGGATCTGGGGCCTGCCGAAGCAGCTCGCTGAGTTCGCCTGGGACGGTCGAGTGGTGCGGGTCACCGACGGAATGGGGCTGGTGGCCGCGGTGACCGTCGACGGGCCGGCGGTTCGCCTCCCATGGTTGTGGCTCCCGGTGCCGGCCATGGGGCGGATCGACGGGCAGTGGGCGGTCGTCGTCGGGGGCCTGCGGGCGCGGCTTGGCCGGGCGAGCATCGGCGTTGGCGAGTGGTCTGCCCGCTTCCCCTACCGCCCGGCCAGTCGGCCGCTGGTCGCCGTCGCCGCCGAGCCCTTCCGGTTGAACATGCCGCCGCCGACGCTGCTGGGGGACCGACCCAAAAGAGGGAGCGGGGCCGATCCGGTCCGTGCGGCCGGAGTCAGCTGCGACCGAGACGGCGCTGAGGCGGACCCAAACGGCGGTGCCCAGGCGTCACAGGGGTAACCCGAGCTGCCGATCCAGTCCTCTGGGTGGGGCCACCGCGACCCCTTCGGCCCGCTCGCGTGGGCTGCGCACCACGTCCTCCTCGAAGCCGTGCGGGTCCGTGCTTGGGCGACCCCCGCCTCGAGACCAACGAGGTCGTCGCGGGGCGGGTTCGTCCTAGGGTAGGCCCGCTCGTAGCGGGGGCGTAGGGCGAGGAACGCGGCGACCAAGCCGAGGTCGTGCTCCTTGGCGCCGGGCGTTAGCCGCAGCATGGAGGTGCCGAAGGTGCCGGCCCCGTGCGCTTTGGAGGCCTGGCCCCCTTGCTTTGAGCCGGATGGCCACTGGCTGGGTCGTCCGGCGCCCAGTCCTGAGCAAGATTTGAAGGATTGGGCGATTGGCTCCGGGTCGGTCGGTCTCTCGGAGACCGCCACGGGCCATCTTGAGCGAGCTATCCATGCGCAAGCGCGATTTGTTGATCTGGATGCGACTGCCCCGAGCCTCTCTCCTAACCCTTCCGGTAAACCAGGATTCGGAGAGCCGGTCGGTGGGCATCGTTCTTGCCCAGGAGGGACGACGACAATCCGCGGACACCCATGAGCAAAGGGGGACGGTTATGGACACAAGCGAGATGCGGGAACTGTTGCAGGGATACCTGGCCGAGCTGGACTGGGCCGGCGGAGTGACCAAGGACGATCTGATGGGTCACCTGGTGGGGCGTGACGATGCCCTGCGGACGATGGTCAACCAGTACGTCGCGGAGGGTACCTACCAGAACCTCGACGACGTCATGACCCTCATCCCGGCCCAGGCCTGGCAGGACGTTCAAGGAGACGCTTGGCGAGGTGCCGAGAGCCAATACGTGGAAGATGTCCCCAGCAACTTCCAAGGGGGCCCGGTCGGCCAGGATGACAGTGACGTCTACCAAGCCGGTGGTTCGCCCCCACCGACCCCCGGCTTCGGACAATCAGGTGGCACGGAGACCGATTAGAGCACCGAGGTCGGTACCATGCCGCCCGGCGGCACGCCCGCTTGAGGGGAGCCCGCCTCTGCCTGTGGGGGTGGAGGGGACGTCACGGGGACGGCCGAGGAGCCGGCGGGCTGAGGTGTCGGTTGACCCTGCCCCCTGGAGCTGATGCTGGACGAGGTCGGTCACGGTGACTACGGTCGTGACACGGTTCCCCTTGCCGCCCGGGCCCGCGCTGTGGGGCAGGGATGGGAGTTCGCCTCTTGCGTTTGGTCGTGGCGTGCGCCTGCGAGACGTTCACCGCCTGTTACCGTTGACGGGACGAAGCGGAGAGGGCCATCCGGCATGGGCTACTCAATTCGAAGCGCGTCACGCTTGTCGCGGCGGCGCATGCTTGCCAGTGGGGCAAGCGTCATTGCTGCTTTGACAGCAACGGTCGGGGGCACGCGCGCGGAGGGCATTACATCAATGGGGAGAGGCTTGAGGCAGGGAACCCCTACGCCGACTGCCGAGGAGGGGCGCCTGCTGGCCCGGCCCGGGCAACCGACGGAGAGCGTGTCGCCGGGTCTGCATCCGTTGGGGTTGGACCCCGATCGGGACGCGCTCCTCTACGTGCCCGCCGGGTACCGGCCGGAGCATCCGGCGCCGTTCGTGCTGTCGCTGCACGGCGCCGGGAGCGACGAGGAGGGAGGCCTCTATCCCCTGCGGGACCTCGCCGACGAGGCCGGGCTGATCCTGCTCTCGCCGGCCTCGCGGCGTCAGACGTGGGACGTGATCTTGGGGGGGTACGGCCCCGACATCGCCTTCGTCGATCGGGCGCTGGCCGCGGCCTTCGCCCGCTGCGCGGTCGACCCGGCCCGGCTTGCGGTTGCGGGCTTCTCGGACGGGGCCTCCTATGCCCTGTCGATCGGCATCACCAACGGCGATCTCTTCCGCCACGTGATGGCCTTCTCCCCCGGATTCGCGGCGCCGGCGGGGCAGCGGGGAGAACCTCGCTTCTTCGTCTCCCACGGCACGAAGGATGAGGTGCTGCGGATCGACCGCACGAGCCGGCGAGTCGTTCCGCTGCTGGAGCGCGCCGACTACGACGTGCGTTATCAGGAGTTCGATGGCCCGCACACGGTCCCACCCGAGATTGCCCGCGACGCGCTGGACTGGTTCTTGGCGGCGCCGGGATCTCCCACCCCGATAGCCGGACCAGCCGCGACGCCCACCCCGTAGCGGGCGAAAAGCCTGAGCAAGCCAGGGTATGCGAGTACCAGACAGCGTTGATAGCCCCGGACCAGGCGGCAACGAGGGGATCTCCGCTACTCTCCAAATGGTGACCGCCATGGTTCGGCGCAGCACATTGGCCGAGGCGTTGGGCCGGCCCCGCTCCTGCTGATTAAAGACCTGGTCGAGGAGGCCGGGTCCGGGTTAGGCGAAGAGGAGAGAGGACGAAGGTTCTTGGTGTCTCCCCCGGCTCTCTCGCCGAGTGCACCGCATTGTTTGGTTCCCCTCAACGCTCGAAGGCTTCGTATGCCAAGGGACTTACGCCCCAACCGTGCGACGGGCCTCTCGTCGGCTCCGAGGCTCGCCTGGCTTTCGTCTCAGCCTGGATAACCGCCCAGATCGGCTCGTGGCTGATGCCGAAGCGAGGGTCAGGGCGCGCAGACTCTTGGTTGCGGCAAGGGTACGGAACGTGGATTCCTGCTGGGGTGCAGTGCCGAGAGCGGTAGCGGCGGGCAGCAAGCGTGTCAGGCCGCGAGTGAGGAGGCCAAAACAGGCTGTACACGGGGGCGGGCCGGAAGTCGGGCACGGGAACGCGGACCGACTGGCAGGAACTCAAGAGGTTCTGAAGGTGCTGAATCGACCCCTGGTGAACCCGCGGTCTCAGCCTTGACACTCCCGCTACATCACTCTCCAGATGGTCACGGGGGGTGGTTCAAACACACCGCAGTGCCAGAACCTCCATCAGCGCCTTCGTAAGGCTGATTAACCCCGTGTGCAGATTTCGGGGTCAGTCGAGGAGGAGGACGAGTTGGAGCGGCTCGTTGCCGCGTTGGACGTTGAGGAGGACGGCGACGGTGTGGCTGAGGACCGTGCGCAACAGGCGACCGC
>JALYMD010000638.1 GCA_030773875.1 Chloroflexota bacterium
CATGCTGGTCTTGCTGGCGCTGCTGGCGGTCTGCCTGCTCTCGGTGGCCTGGGTGGCTTGGCGGCGGCCCGTCATCTTCAAGCTGGGGGTCCGTAACATCCCGCGGCGGCAGGTGCAGACGACGCTGGTCGTGGTTGGGCTGATGCTCTCAACCCTGATCATCGCCGCGGCGTTAGGGACCGGCGACACCATCGACTACTCGGCGACCTCTGAGACCTACCGGCAGCTGGGTGAGGTGGACGAGCTCGTCGTCTACAGCAAGGCCAGTGACGGTGAGGGAAACGTCAACTCAGGTTTCAGCGCGCGATTCGACCAATCCGTCGTGGAGCAGATCGAGCAAGCGTTCGCCGGCGACCCGCTCGTCGACGGGGTGATGCCGGTGCTGGTGGAAACGGTGCCGGTGGTCATCGAGCGATCCGGACAGGGCGAGCCACAGACCAACCTTGTCGGCATCGACCCCAGCCGGCTGACGACCGTGGGCGGTCTCCAGAGCGTGGATGGGCAGTCCATCGACTTGGCGGCAACCCCCGTGGACAGTGTGGTGCTGAGCGAGACTGCCGCGGAGAAGCTGGATGCCGTGGTCGGGGACAAGATCACGATCTTCTATGGGAACCGCCCACTTCCGCTGACAGTAGCCGGGATTGCGGTCGATTCACCGCTGAGCGGGCGGTTCGACCCCATCAACCCGGGGATGGTGGTCCCGCTTGATCGCCTTCAGGCGGCGACGGGGCAGGAGGGCAAGGTCACCCTCGTCGCCGTGTCTAACCGGGGCGGGGTCCGGGATGGTTTGGACGAGACGGATGCGGTGGTCGCCAAGCTGAAGCAGACCTTGGCCGGCCAGGACCTGGGCGTCGACCCGATCAAGAGAAACTCGATCGACCTCTCGAAGCAGTTTGCTCAGATCTTCACCGGGCTCTTCCTGATCCTGGGGCTCTTCTCGATCGGTGCCGGCATCCTCCTCATCGTGTTGATCTTCACGATGTTGGCGGCGGAGCGGCGTCCGGAGATGGGCATGGCTCGCGCGGTCGGCACTCAGCGTCGACAGTTAATCCAGCAGTTTGTCTCGGAGGGAAGCGGCTATGCGGTTTTAGCCGGGCTCGTCGGGGCGGCACTCGGGGTGGCGGCGGCGTATGGAATCGCGGCGGGGCTCAACACGCTGTTCGGTGACTTTGGGCTGGCGATCGAGGCCCGTGTCACTCCGCGGTCGCTGGTCGTGGCCTACTGCCTTGGGGTCGTGATCACCTTTCTGGCGGTGGTCGGCTCCTCCTGGAAGATCAGCCGCCTTAACATCGTCGCCGCCGTGCGGGACATCCCCGACGTCTCCTCACCGAAGCGGAAGAAGCTGCCCCTGCTCTGGGCGGGGCTGCTGCTGCTCGTTGGCTCGCTTGCCACGTGGCAGGGCAAGGTGGTCGAGTCCGCGTTCCTCTTCTACGCTGGGATGAGCCTGCTGCCGTTTGGTGTGGCGCTCATCCTCCGCTTCTTCGGCATCCGGAGCCGTCCCATCTTCACGGTCGCCGGGCTCTACCTGCTGACGCTGTGGTTGTTACCGTCCGACACCGCGGAGCGACTGTTCGGCACGCTGGACGGCAACTTCGAGATGTTTTTCCTGTCCGGGGTCTTCATGGTCCTCGGTGCCACCATCCTGATCGTGAACAATCTGGACCTCCTCCTGGCCGGGGTCTCGCGCTTTGGCTCATTGTTCCAGTCCAAGCTGCCGGCCGTGCGGACCGCGATCGCCTACCCTGGCGCGTCCAAGGGCCGGACCGGGCTGACGATCGCCATGTTCTCCTTGATCGTCTTCTCGCTAGTGATGTTCTCAACCATCAACCAAAACTTCGTGAACCTCTTTCTCGGTGACGAGGCGAATGCTGGCTGGGACGTGCGGACCGACGCCGCCAGTGCCAACCCCATCGAGGATTTCCAGGCCGCGCTTGCAGCCAAGCAGGTTGATACGTCCGGCTTCCAAACAACTGGCTCGGTCACCACCGCTAACTTCCAGAGTGGCCTGAGGCTGGCCGGGACCGACGACTGGAAGACCTACGTGCTGCGGGGCATGGACGCCATCTTCATCGAGGAGAGTGAGATCACGTTCCAACAGCGGGCCGAGGGATACATCGACGACGCGGCGATCCTGGAGGCGCTGAGGACCGACCCGACTGCGGCAGTGGTCGATATCAATGCGCTGCCCGCGGATGATGGCCCGTTTGGTGGCGCTGATCCGGACCGGTTCGCCCTGGAGGGGCTTGCTCAAACCGACGAGACCTTTGCCCCGGTTTCGATCGAAGTTGAGAACCCGGAGACCGGACAGCCGGTGCCGTTGAAGGTCATCGGGGTCATCAATAGCAAGATCAGCAGCCTGTTTGGCGTCTACGCGAACCAGGCGAC
>JALYMD010000639.1 GCA_030773875.1 Chloroflexota bacterium
GGATGTCGATCTTGGGCTTGGCCGCCAGCCCTGGCACGGAGGTTGAGCCGACGTGCTCGATCAGGAGCGCCCGATCCCCGAGGACAGCCCGGATGGCGGTGGCCTCCCGCTCGAAGAGTCGGGGCCATTCAGGGTCGTAGTCGACGAGTTCGATGGGGCCGGAGTGGGGCGTCAACTCGCCGATCGTGACAGCTTGCAACTCCGCCTCGGTCATGGGAACGCGGTTGACCGGCTCGGGCATCTACGTCTCCTCGCGATCCTTCTCAGCGTCGAACTGTTCCGCCGGCTTGGCGAGCGGGAGGTTGTGCCGAAGGAGAACGTTCACAGGTTCGGCGCATATCTGTTGACCACAACGATGTCGCGCCACGGAAGCGTGGCCGCAGGGCATCTTACCGCCGGAGTAGGACTGGGAACAGTTGCGCTTGGCCCCTCGGTGAGAATGACCCGGGGCTGCCGGTGATCCTGCTTGTTGGGGGCTCGGAGGGTGGAGCGCGCCCCGGCGGGACCTCTGGCTCATCGCCTGATGAGGCATGAGAGGATGCGCAGGCGCGTCGTCTCGGGGGCGGGTGTGAGTTCTCGGAAGTGGGTGGCGCGCTGAAACATTGCATCGCTCGGGAAACGGGTGCGTGATGGGTGCGAAGACCTGGGGCGCCGGATCTGGGGTAAGGGAGCAGGTGATGCAGGGCGGGGATCAGGGATTCGTTGCCGGCGTTGAGGCGCCCCGCGAAGCTGCCGGGCCGGCGTGGTGGTTCGCGTTCCGGGGCGGGGAGTTGCTGGTGCGGGAGTCGGAGGAAGCCGAGGCGGGCGGCGTGGTGGAGGTGCTTCTGGCTGCGGAGATCGCCGACGTGGTAGTTCAGGCGGCTGGGCTGCCTCGGCACTACCTGGGGGCGCTGGACGGAGCGGGGTGCTGGGCCGTGGGGCTGCCTGACGATGCTGAGACGCCGGAGGACATGCGGTTCGAGGGGTTACGGGCGCTCTACGGGCGGGTACCGGAGGCGCTCTTCAGCGTTGCGGGGCGCGCAGTGCAGATCGTGGCCTGGGACCGGGACCACCGGTTCTGCGGGCGGTGCGGGGCGGCGACGGAGCCCGTGCGCGGGGAGCGGGCGAAGCGCTGCCCGGCCTGCGGGCTGACCAGTTTCCCGCGGCTCTCCCCTGCGGCGATCGTCTGCGTGGCACGGGGGCCGGAGGTGCTGCTGGCACGGTCCAACAACTTTCCGGCGGCGTTCTTCAGCGTGCTGGCCGGGTTCGTGGAGCCTGGGGAATCGCTGGAGGAGACGGTGATCCGGGAGGTGCGGGAAGAGGTGGGGGTCGAGGTGGTGGATATCCGCTACTTCGGCAGCCAGCCCTGGCCGTTCCCCAACTCCCTGATGATCGGGTTCACAGCGGCGTACGCTGGGGGGGAGATCCGGGTGGATGACCGGGAGATCGCGGAGGCGGACTGGTTCCGGTGGGACGCGCTGCCCAGGATCCCGCCCCCGATCAGCATCGCTCGACGCCTGCTGGACGCCTTCGTCGCGGAGCAGGCGGCGCTGGCCGGGGGTCAGGGCGCTGTCACGGGTGGGACGGACGCGGGGGGATGAGCGAGGCGAGTTGGCCTCGCGTGTATCGGCTGTCCGCACGGGGGTTGAGGGGGTGCCGGCTGGCACGGGCTTAGGGCTCCACCGACAAACCGTACCTCTGACAGGGCCTTATGCAGGACCGTCCGCGCAATGTGGTTGCGTTCGGAGGGGCCGAACGGGGGATCTGGTGACTCAGAGCGGGCCAAGGCGGCGCCAACCGCGTAGGCGAGGATGGCGCCCCGGAGCCCGATGACGTCACCGAGGAAGCCGCCGAGGAGCGCGCCAAGCGCTTCGATCTCGAGCCGGGCTTTGTCGATGGGGTCGACTGTGTGGAGTTCCCTCCGGAACAGGGTGAAGAACCGGTCAACGGACAGGGCGAGGCCCCGTTTCCATAGCCAAGGTCGATCGATGTCAGGCAGGACGAGGGACTCCTCGGTGGCCCTCGTCCTGCCTGACGCCGCCATGCACCGGGAAGGCCAGGGACGGGCGCGCCTGGGCGCCGTGCCACCACCCGGCCGTCGCACACCCGTGACACTCCCGTCATACGACCGTCGAACTCGACCCCTATCCTGATCTCAGGTCGGACGGCACCGATCACCACAACCCGCACCTCTCCCTTCCCCTCTCCTTCCCCTTCGCTCCTCTCTCCTCACCCTCTGCCGCTGCCACCCCCGGGGTCACCCCCCGGGGCGCTTGGCGCGACCGTGACAACTTCGTGACACGTCTGCCATGTCGATGTCGCATTTCTTCGGCATCATCCTCTCCAGTCACCAAGACGAAAATTCGTTGGACCGCACGGGGAGGACCCGAACGGTTATTCGCTGCGAAAGGGGACGGATCAACAATGCGTCGATTCTTGATTGCGGGTGCGCTGGTGGGTGCGCTCACCGTGACGGGGGGTGGCTCCGCACTGGCCGGCCACGACCACTACCTCGTGACGCCTGGCACCTGTGTCGAGGACATCGCCAGCGGCCAGACGTCGCAGACCTGAGGTGGCGGGGCCCACCAGTTCCACGACAATGTCCACCTGGGCACGCCGGGGATGGAGGCGTTCACCAATCTGGCCAATCCGGTCAGCGTCTACACGGCAGGCACCGGACCCGGCTGCTAGGAGGCGGCGCAGCGCTCAATCAGCAGGGTCTCGGCAACGGCCTCGGGCTCCGGCTCGGGGCCGTCCGGGTGGGTCTCTGCCGGAAGGCAAGCTCCTCGGTAGACTTCGGGCTCCCGAGCGGTCGCGGCGACCGGCGGGATTTCGGCGGCCGCCCATGGGAGGGTCAGGAAGCGATGGTCGGAGGGAGAAGAACGTTGCGGTTGGCGAGGTTGCTGGTGGTGCTGACGGCGCTGCTTGGCGTGAGCGTGGGCGCGGTTGGGCCGGCCCTTGCCCAGGAGGGGCCGGGGACCGATTGGTCCTTCTCAAACGAGACGCTGTCGACGCTCGGGCTGCCGGAGATCAACCTCCGCCAGACGCCCGATGGGACGGTCGAGGGGGCCCCGACCGAAGTGGCGGCGGGGCGGTACCTGGTATCGCTGACCTCCGAGGGCGAGGTCACGTCCTACGTCAACTTCGTGCAGATCCCGGCCGGGATCTCCGAGGCGGAAGCGACGGAGCAGGTACTTGAGACTGCCCGCGACGACGTACCCTACGAGGGCTACGTCTATGGCGGTGGCTCCTTCGCGCTTGAGAACAAAACCGCCTGGTTCGTCGTCGACCTTACGCCAGACGAGTGGCGAATCGCGATCTCGTACCAGGCGGGCGAGGACGGCGAGGAGATCATGCGGCTGCTCCCCCTGACAGTGACCGGCGGAACGCCGTCGGCCACGCCGGTGGCGGCAGAGATCCCGGCGTCGGTGAGGCTGGAACTGCGCGATGAGGCGTTCGGCGGGCCGGAGCAGCCGGTGCCGGCTGGCCCGCAGGTGTGGGAGATCACCAACGTCGGGGAGCAGCCGCGGCAAGTCGTGTTCTGGCGGACAGAAGGGCCGGTGACGGTCGAGCAGTTCCAGCAGATGATGGCGGGACTCATGACCGGCACCCCGGTCGCGGGGGCACCCACGTTCGACCAGTTCACTGGGGTCGCGTACGCGGCGATCCTCTCCCCGGGGAAGACGATCTGGCTGGAGCCGGACCTGACCCCGGGCGACTACCTGGCGGTCTCCTACGTCTTCGACCCGGAGACGGGCGAACCCGCGTTCGCGCTGGGCATGGTCCAGCCCTTCACGGTGGTGGGGGCCGGCGCGACGCCGGACGCGAGCCCTGAGGCGACGCCGCTGGTGTAGTTATCCCCCACCCATCGTGACGGATAGGGCGAACGGCCTCGGGCACCATGCCTGGGGCCGTTTCGTGTGCCCCTCCCTTCGTCGGGGGTGTCGAACCACGGGTAGCGTG
>JALYMD010000640.1 GCA_030773875.1 Chloroflexota bacterium
CTCCCGATCCAGGCCCGATCGTCCAGGTCCTGGAACAGCGCGAGTGCCGCCTCGTAGCACCGCCCCGCCTCCGAGGCGTCGCCTTGTAGGCGCGCCGCGTCCCCGAGCCCGTACAGGGCAAGCGCCTCCACCGTGCGGCTCCCCACGGCTCGCGCCATCCCCAGGCTCTCCTCATGCCGCGCGGCGGCGGCGGCCGGGTCGCCCGCCGCGAAGGCCAACAGCCCGGCGACGAAGAGGGCCTTGGCGCGTGCCGCGCTCGGCCGGCTGTCGTCCGTCCTCAGTAGTTCCTCCAGCCACTCCCGGCCCTCTGCCCAGTGGCTGCGCACGAACCAGAAGGTGTAGAGGCTCGCGGCCAAACGCAAGCCCAGCGCCCGGGATTCGGGCTCAACCCCCTCGCCCGCCCACGTCAGGGCGGCCCGGACGTTGTCGTGCTCGGTCTCCAGTCGGCCCAGCCACGTCCCCTGGCCCGCACTCCGAAGTTCGGGCTCGGCGGCCTCGGCCAGGGCCAAACACCACCCGAGGTGTCTGCTCTGCACCGCCGCCTGCTCGTCGCTCTCGGCCAACCGATCCCGCGCGTACTCCCGGACCGTCTCCAACATCCCGAATCGTGGCTCGTCGCCCGGACGCTCCGTCCGGCGCACCAGGCTCTTGTCGACCAGCGAGGCGACCCCTTCCAGCACGTCGATGCCCAAGTCGCCCGCCGCGGGCACCACCGCCTCCGCCGCCTCCAGGGTAAAGCCGCCCGCAAACACAGCCAGCCGCCGGAACAGGACCTGCTCCTCCGGCACGAGAAGGTCGTGACTCCAGGCAATGGCGCCGCGCATGGTTTGCTGGCGATCAGGCAAGTCGCGCGCGCCGCCGGTCAGCAACCGGAGGCGGTCAGTCAAGCGGGCCAGGAGCGCTTGAGGCGACAGGACCTTGACCCGGGCGGCCGCCAACTCGATCGCCAGGGGAAGCCCGTCGAGGCGGCGGCAAATCTCGGCCACGGTTCGCGCGTTAGCGTCAGTGAGGTCAAACTCGGGGCGGACGGAACGCGCTCGCTCGACAAAGAGGGCAACGGCTGGCGAGGGCATTCCCGCCTCGACGCCGGCTTGGGACAGGGGAAGCGGCGCGACGGGGTGCTCATACTCCGCTCGCACGCGAAGCGACGCCCGACTGGTTACCAGGATCGTCAGGCGTGGGCATCTGGCCAGGAGAGCGGTGAGGTCCGAAGCGGCTGTGACCACCTGCTCAAAGTTATCCAGCACCAAAAGGAGGTGCCGTTCCCGTAATGCGTGAGCGAGGGTCTCCGAGAGCGGTCGGCCGGCGACCTCCCGCACGCCGAATGCTTGAGCCACCGTTGGGACGACGAGGACCGGGTCGAGCAGTGACGAGAGGCCGACGAACGCGACCTCGTCGAAGTCTGCGGCGAGGTCACCAGCGAGGCGCAGCGCGAGACGGGTCTTGCCGACACCCCCGGGGCCGATAAGCATCACCAGGCGCACGTGGTCGCTTCGGAGGAGGTCGGCGACAGCCTCGACCTCGCGCTCCCTACCGACGAAGGATGTCACTGGGTCCGGCAGGAGCGTGATCCGTCGTTCACGGTCCTTGTGCGGGACCGAGAGGGACAACTCGATGCTGGGTCGGTCGGCGGGCACTGGGTCGGCCATAGGTCAGCCCTACGATGCGCACGATACGCGAGGCAATCATGGCGGGGCCAAGGTCTACCGTCAACGAACGGCGGGCTCCACTCCGTACCGACCCGGCGTGCCAGGAAGAACCACCCGGCCCGGCTCTCGACCAGGGTCGCGTTGATGAGCGTGCCCACAGGGACCGAGCCACGCGCCGCGCCGCCCTGAGACCCGCTCCGGCCCAGCCCTATCCGTCAACCGGGAGAGGCACCGGCGTCGCCACCGTCCGGCGGCGGGCGCTCAAGAACAGGAAGAGGGCCACGACCGGCATCACCAGCCCGAGCAGGCGGTAGACCGCCTCGTAGTCGTCGAGCAGGGCCAACCCGGCCCCAGTCGCGGCCACGCCGAGCGCCCCGCCCAACTCCAGGCAGGCCGACTGGAGCGACATCACCGCCCCCCGGTCCGACGGCAAGGAATCCAGCAGCGCGACGTTGACGCAGATGAAGAGCAGCGCACCCATGGCGCTGCCGATCGCGACGAACGGAAAGAGCGTCCAGCGCTGGTCGTAGGCCACCC
>JALYMD010000641.1 GCA_030773875.1 Chloroflexota bacterium
GCTGGAAATTCCAGAGTGACATCATCTCCGCGATGAGATTGCGGAGCGACTGATCTGACACATTCGCGTCGATGGGACGCCGGTCGGGGAAAGGAAGCCCGCCGTACTTCTGCCGGCTCGCACTCGACCGCGTGTCGTTCCGTGGCGACTGGCGGTACATATCGGCGTAAAGACCGTCGCTCTCGGCAACGATGTAAAGGGCATAGCTCGCATCCAGTTCCAGCCCGACCACGCCTCGGTCGACCGCGTCCACCACGACCGGATAGCCAGGCGGCGTGCGGTGCTGATACTCCTCGGCGGCGAACGCCAACATCGGGAGCAAACGATCGCGAATCTGGGCAAGCTGCTGAAGAAATTGCGGTTCAACGGATCGTGGTTCGATCGACACCTTCGCCTCCTCGACGGGTTCACTGCGGATTGTTCACGCGGGGTGGAGCCATACCGGGCTCTGGTCGCGATTATCGCGGTCCCGCCGCCATGCCGTCCACATTCGACATCTCTTTGCGCCCAGAACGTGAGGCACGGGGTGCGAAGCTCCATCACTTGAAGGATGAAGGCGGCGCAGCGCTACGCGAGGGCGTAGGGCCGGCGCTTGGCAAAGGGTATTGGGAGACAGGGGGTGAGGCGGCGGGTAGAACCAAGGCGATGCCGATCTACGAACTCACCGCCGGAAACGCGTCAGTGCTGGTGCAGCTGCTCTGTTTCACGTGAAACCAAGAGGCGACTCAATGGAACCCGTGCTATCTACTTTCGTGCCGAACCGGCACCGCCTCTTGCTCCAGTGGAACTACCGGCCCGGGACGCCCAGCTGCTCGCGACCGTTGGAGGAGGTTGAATGCTCCTGCTCCCGGCCTTCCTCGGCCAACCGGCTCGCTCGCGGCGTAACCTGCCCGGCGTATTTGTTGTTGCGCTTCGCCCGGTAGGGCGTGATCACCGGCGAACTCACCGTCTGGAACGAGAAGGAGCAGATGCGCATACCTGGGTAGAGGGCGACCGGCATCCTGCCTAGGTTGCTCAACTCCATCGTCGCCGTCCCGATCCAACCCGGCTCAAACACTGCTGCCGTCGAGTGAACCGTGATCCCCAGACGCGCGATGCTCGACCGCCCTTCCAGCCGCCCAAGAAGGTCGTCGGGGAGTTCCAAGGTTTCCACAGTCGAGGCCAGGGCAAAATCACCCGGCTGCATGATGAACGGATCCCCCCCCTCCACCTCGATCGTCCGCATCGCGTCGCCGATCGACTGCGGCTGCCGCGGGTCGATAAAGCTGTGCCGGCTGTGCTCAAACACCATAAAGGTGCGGCCGAGGCAGAAGTCGATTGACACCGAGCCGAGCTGCGTCCCAAGGTCCGGCACTGGATCGATCACGATCCGGCCGTCCTCCAGCGCACGAATGATGTCGCGGTCGGAGAGGATCATCCGTTTCCCCCAGTTTCCTCACCAGCTCCCCGGCCGGCGTCCCAATCAGTGTTACACATTCCCGAGAGACAACTGTCCCATACCTCACTCGATCCTGTTCGTACAGTAAGGTGACGTGCCAGGGACGTCAAGCTGTCGGCCCCGGCCGAGCCAGGAAAATGGCTTCGGCTGGCGTGATAGACTGAGTTCCCCGCACCCGACTACGCAATCCCCGCTCGGACGGCCTGTTCAGCCCGCGCCCGTTCGCATTGCTTGGCGCCCGCCACACTAGCCCGGCGGAGCGGCAACCACGGCATCGGACTTTCTGGCGCAGAGCGCCTGCGTGACCGCGCTCGACCGCCTCTGCGGCCGGCCGCGGCTCGGTGACAGCGCGGCCGTGATCCACCACGCTCCCGACTATCCAAAGCAGGCTCGTCGGCGCCAGGCTCAGCGGTCGGCACCAAACTCAGCTTGGTCGGCTACTGGTCCCGGGTCAAGGGCTACGCTTACCCAACCGATCTTCTCCCGTTCTGATCACGCGCTCGGCGGCAGCCTTGCCCGTCCGCCGCGCCGCGCATCCACACCGCCGTCATGGCCTGGCTATCGACCGAGGCGGCCGCGCTACGGAGCAGTCCGCCTGCTCATGTCCCGTCCATCGGTGCCAGGCATTCCCGTGCAGTCTCCAGCGATCACACAACCTGTGCTGGGTGATGCGGCGCCATCAGCCCCGCTCGGGACCGCGCTTCCTACGATGCGGCTCCAGGATGAGTTCCGCCGCATCCGCCGGGAGCAGGCCCACTGGACCAGGCGGTTCCGGCGGGGAGGGCTCAATGCCCCGAGGACTCCGCGCCAGCGCCTCGGTCGCCGTGCGCTCCTGGCACTGCCCCTCATCCTGATCGCGACCGTCGTCGTGATCCTGGCTCCTGTCATCTACCAGGGTGCCCGCGCGTACCAACAGGTCTTCGTTGAGCCAGTAAAGCGCGACTATCTCCCTATCCTGCCTGCCATCAACCCGCAAGGAACCCCAATCCTCACCACCCCACCCCCTACCGCTTCGATGGCGAAGGCTGTACCGGAGACGTGGACTGGCGCAGACCGCATCACCCTGCTCCTCCTCGGGATCGACCGCCGCCAGGACGAGCCTTCCCGCTCCGACACGATGATCTTGGTCTCGGTGGATCCGGTCGCCAAGACCGCGGCAATGCTCTCGATTCCCCGGGATCTCCAGTTGGTCATCCCCGGCTTTGGGCTCCAGAAAGTGAATGCCGCCTACGCCTTCGGGGAGGCGAACGATCTTCCGGGGGGCGGCGCAGCCCTCGCAATGCAGACCGTGGAAGCGAACTTCGGCATTCGGGTCGACTACTTCGCGGAGGTCGATTTCCAGGGCTTCGTCAAGATCGTCGATACGGTGGGTGGTCTTACCCTCGACGTTCCCTACCCGATCAAAGATGACAGGTACCCGAGTGGCATCGGCAACGAGTACACCAGTCTCTACTTCTCCGCCGGCGTGCAGCACATGGATGGAGCCCGTGCCCTGCAGTACGCCCGCACCCGCAACGACGACGGCGACTTCAGCCGCGCCCGGCGACAGCAGCAAGTCCTGCTGGCCCTACAGGACAAGGCCATTAACCTGAACCTGCTGCCCAAGGCCGACGAGTTGATAGTGGCCCTCGGGGACTCCGTCCGCACCGACCTCAGCCCGTCACAGGCGATTCGCCTTGCTCGTCTCGGGAGCCAGATTCCCCGCGAGCAGATTAGCCAGCATTCCCTCCGCCCAGCCCTTTCAGTCGAGGCGGAAGACGGCCCCTACTATCTGGTTCCTGACTGGACTGCCGTCGGCGACATCCTCTCGGAGTTCGTCGGCGCGCCCGTCACCCCGCCGGTGGCTGCACTCGCCCTCGCAGACTACGACGTGTCGATCCATGTTGAGAATGGAACGTCGAATCCGGGACTCGCTGCCGGCGTGACGGACCTCCTGCGCGCCAACGGTTTCACGGACGTCACGTACGCTCCCGCTGACGACCCTGGATCCCATCCTCAGACGACGATCGTCGACACCGAGGGCAACGTCGCGACCGCCGCCCTGGTGGCTAGCCTCGTCGGCTTTGGCCCGGATCGCATCAACGATCGCTCGCTTCCTCCACGCCAGGGTCCACCATCCAGCTCGGCCTCTGACCGTTCGAAGCCCGACGCTCGCTCATCCGCTCCTGATTCCCGCGGCATCGTCATTCTCTTGGGTGACGATGCACCCGACCCAGCCGGGGTGATGGAACCGAATTGGGCCGCATCCAGCACCATGCCGATCCCGGCCGCTGAGAAGGCGGCCCTGGTCGGGCTGGCCACAGACATCTCTCCGGCAGACAGCGTCGTTGGACAGGAGATCTCGGAACTCCGTGTCGATTCTGAGCAGGGGCTACTGATCGAAGAGGAGACCCGGGAACCCGGCCCGTTAGGC
>JALYMD010000642.1 GCA_030773875.1 Chloroflexota bacterium
TGCCCGTGGTCTCCAGCACGTACCAGGGGATCGCGAGCGCGGTGATCGCGTTCCCGGCCAGCGAAATCGTGTTCGCCGCCAGCAGGGCCCCGACCGGAAGGCGGCGCCGGGTGGCAGCGCCCTCCGCGGCGATTCCCGCGCTCGTTGTCACGGGAAGCGGACGCAACCGATTAGTTCGGTCGACCGAGCCGGACGGAGCCGGTTGGCAGCGGTTGCAGGGCGCGGGGCTCAGAGCCGGCGAGGCGCTCCCCGGCGGCGATCAGACCTCGGCCGCAGCAGCGGCGCATCCGGGCCAGCGGCCGGGCAGGGCCGGGCATGATGTCCCAGGTGGTGACGGGATGGGGCTGCCGGCCATGCGGCGCGAGTCGCTCCATGCGGGCACGCGCCAGGTGCTCCATCTCCCAGGGGGTTTTGAACACGACGATCCTCCTTCCCCCGACCGGTGCGGTCGGCGGCTGCTTCTGATCCACGACGACTCAGGTGGTGTGTGGGCGGCGGGCCGCCTCGTTACCGCTCCGGCGTGACCTCCGCCCCGGTCTCGGTCTCGACGCCGAGGGCATCCAGGTGGTCGAGCGCCTCCTCGACGTCCAGCTCGCCCCGCTCCAGGGCTTCAAGAACGGCGAGACGGGCCGCTTCCCGGTTCGAGGAGTCGATATTGGCGGCCTGACTCGGTCCAACCGCGGCCGCAGATTCGCCAGCCGACCAGTCCGGTGCGGCGACAGGCGGCACCGGTGGCACTGGCGGAACCGGCGGGACAGGCGGCGCCGAGAGGACGGGTGGGACGGGTGGAGTCAGGGGAACGGGTGGGACAGGATGTAGGGGTTGGGTCGGCTGATCCGGCGCGACGGACCAGCCCGTTGGGGTGCTCTCGATGGGTTCGGCGGTTCGCGACGCGCCCAGTGGCGGTGCCTGGCGGGCGCGGGCACGGAGGTCACCGCTGACGGATTTGACGGCGATCCGGGGGCCGTCCCCGCTCTCGTCGCCGATTCGCCAGGTGCGGCGCTCCGTTTTGCGGAAGGGCGGCTCCACGGAGGCGTCCCCAGAGACGGACTGGTAGGTCAGGGTTGCGGCGATCTCCCCGGCCCCGGCGGCACCTGACGGCGGAAGGCCGAGGAGAAGGTCGACGTCGCCGCTGACGGTCTCGACGCGGTAGGGGCCGGCGCCGGTCAGGGCCGCGTCGAGCGAGAGATCGCCGCTGGCGGAGCCGAGGGTGAAGCGCTCCAGTTCGGCGTCGCGGACCCGAAGATCGCCGCTGGCGGTGCGGGCCGTGAGACCGCCTGCGAGCCGCTCCGTCAGCACGTCCCCGCTGGCCGTGTGGACCGCGAGTTCCCCGGCGATCCCGACCAGACGGGCGTCGCCGGAGGCGGTTGCCACGTTCAGGTCACCCGTCACGTCCACCACCTGCACGTCGCCCGACGCGGTACGCACCCGCACCACCGGCCGGTCACTCGTGGTCGAGGGATGGCGGCGGGGGATCTCGATATCCAGGTCGTAGCGGACGCCGTCGCCGCCCAGCGCCCCTTTGAGGCTGTCGAGGTCGAACTCGATGGATGGGCGGTCCGCTGTGTCCGGATCGTCCCGCTTGCCCCGCTTGCGCCCGAAGCCGAGCCCCGACCAGCCGATGCTGCCCGAGCGGAGGTGTGGACGGACCTCGATCCGGTGGTCGTCTTCGACCCGGACCATCAGGGATGCGTCGGTGAAGCGGCGGGAGCCGTGGCGTCCCTGTTTGGACGAGCGGACCAGCACGTCTGCTCGCTCCGTCGCCCGGATCTGCACGTTCCCGTTTGGGTTGCGGACCTCCAGCTCGAGCGGGCGGTCGGGCGCGAGGGGGATGCGAGTCTCCTGATCTGTCGGTTCGGACATCTCGTGCTGAGCCTCGGTTTCTTTGTGCGGCATGGTTCGTCTCCCGTGTCCCGATTCGGCGGCGGCCGCTCGGGATTCGTCCTTCCCGATCGGGGTGGCGTCCTTGCTCGACGTGTCGGTGGAGCGTCTCGCGTTGCTCCTGGCCTACTCGACCAGGATCTCGACCCGCTCATCCCCGTCGTCGACGTCCAGGAGGGAGCCGCGGAAGCCGGTGGTCATTGCCTCGCGGATCGTTTCGGCATCGAGCATCCGGTCTGGGGCAAACCGCCGGGCAATTCCCAGACCGGCGTCGATGAGACCGAGTGGGAGAGCGAGGTTGAGGGTGGCGCGGCCACTGTCGGTTTCGGTGATCCGGACACGGACCTGCCGGGCTCGCATCCCGATCGGCCCGGTGGGGGCATCCCGCGGACCAGGCGACTGGTTGCCGCGATCCAGGGCGTCCAGGAGGCGGGAGGCCTCTTCCGCAGTGACAGTGCCCGCTTCCAGCAGGCGAAGAATCTCCAGGCGCTCCTCTGCCACCGCGTCACGGTGGGATCGGGAGACGGATGGCTCGGTCATGACGAGAGACCTCCTCTGCTCCAATGGGCCGGTGGTCTAGCCGCGCTCGGCTAGGGCGGCGAGGCGACGGGCGGCCTCATCGGCCGTGACCTGCTTCTCCCGCAGCGCCTCCAGGATCTGGCGCCGCTCCTCGCGGGCCTGGGCCTGGGCTTGGCGGGGGCGGGGGGCGTCCTCGCCACCGGCGATGAAGCCCATCGCCCTCAGCGCATCATCCAGGCGGGCGCGGACCGTCGGGTAAGAGATGCCCAACTCCGCTTCGACGTCCTTGATGATCCCCCGGTTCTTGACGAAGACCTCAAGAAACTGGAGCTGCTCGGCTGAGAGGCGCTGAAAGCGGCCGAGCCGGAAGCGGCCTTCCAGCGCCGTGTCGCAGTTGCCGCAGTGGAGCCGGGTTACAGCGAGTTCATCGCCGCAGACCGGACACCGCCCAATGACCGAAGGAATCGTCACTGTAGAACCTCCTGGGATGCCCGGCCGGTCTACGCCGGCCGGTGCCGATGCTTGATAATCTAGATCCTAGCATCAATTTTGCCAACAGATAGTTGAATATATTGATTTCGGTCTTGATTCTCTCGTATCCCGGGCACCCGCATCCGAAGATGCGCGCCTGCATCATGCCGAGGGCGCTGGGTGATCGGTGCCCGGGCAGCCTCGGCTATACTCCCGCGACGGCAGACGATGGGGGCGGGTGTGATCCGAGGCAACGGAACCGCCCAGCCCAGGCGGGACGGGGGGACACGGCGATGGCACGGTTCGCGGTCGGCGACACGGTGCGGGTCTCGATGCCGAAGGGCCCGAACAAGCGCGGAGTGGTCGGGGTGAGCGTGCTCTTCAGCACCTACCCGGAGGCCCGGTTTGACGGCGCTGTGGGCACGGTCGTCGAGGTCGACCCGCGCAGCACGCTGGGCTTGGTCCAATACCTCGTCAACTTCCGCGGTCACAAGAACCGGGTTGCCATCCCCTGGCAG
>JALYMD010000643.1 GCA_030773875.1 Chloroflexota bacterium
TCAGAGCCTTGATGTAGTCCACGTAGCGCTGCAACTGGATCGGGTTATACCCCTGGACATCCTCAAGCCCCAGGATCGTGGCCCGGTTGTTGAGCAGCAGGGCGGTCGTCCGCGGGTCGGCAAAGAAGTAGCGATAGAGCGGGGGGGTGTCGTCGCCGGGGTGGATCCCTGGGTCGTAGCCGAAGAATCGCCAGGGTTGACCGTTGGCGGCCTGCGCCTGGAGGAAGGCTGCTGCCCCGCTTGGTGCGTAGTACGTGGACAGGTCAACCTTGTGGAACCCTCCGAACGGGCCGTTCTCGATGTTGAAGCGGCCCGCCGCGAGCAGGTCGACGAAGATGGTTAGGACGAGCAGTGGGGGCACCAGTCGTCGTATCGCCCGGCCTCGGGGCTGGGCAATGATGAGCAGGCCGACCACGGCGACGAAGACCGTCAGCAGCGCGAGCGGATTGACCGGCCCGAGGCGGATCGCGACTGCCAGCGTGACGAGCACGGGGAGGACGGTGCTGCCGGCGAGGAGCATGGGACGTTCCCGACGCGCAAGGACGTGCACCATGGCCCCCGCTAACATCGCGAGCCCCAGGTAAAAGATGACCAGGACCCGCTCCGGCCAATGCCGGTGCAACTCCTCGAAGCGGGGGAGGAGCGCGTAGGGAATTTGGTGCAACCAGGTCGTCTTCCCCTGCGCCAGGATGAGGGCGCCCGCTGCCAGGATGGCGAAGCAGGGGGCGGCATAGCGGCCCCGGCTGACGAGCAGCGCGGCGCAGGCCATCGCCAGCGTGGCACCGCCAGGGTAGAAAAGGGAGCAGCCGAGGAGATACTGGATGGTCAAGAGCCCGTCCCACCCTCCGAGGACCCCCGCCCACGCCAGATCTCCCGTGTAACCCTCCGCCAGATTGCTGCGCTCGTGGTACTCCAGGCGGGGCAGGATGGCCGCCGCCGCGAGGGCAAGACCAATCAGGAAGGGTATTGCCCCGTGGAGAATCAGCCCTATCAGCCGCTCCATTACCGGGAGAGAAGGCTTGGGAGGCACGATCACGGTCCGATACAGGACGTACGCACCGAACGCAAACAGGGCGTAATAGGAACCCTGGCCAAGCCAGGCGACGAGAATCTGGCTGAGCCCGAGGCCTGACACCCCCCACCAGCAAGCCCGCCCGAGCCAGGTCCGGCTTCGGATCGCCAGCTCCGTTCCGAGAAGGAGAGCCGGCAGCCAGGCCATCACCTGGCTGTAGGCGGGGCAGCAGACATTGCGGGCGTACAGCAGCCCAGAGAACTCATAGGCGACCGCCGCCGTCAACGCCCCGAGCGTTCCCATCCCGAGGGTTCGGCCCAATCCGTATGTCGCCAGCCCCGCTAGCAGCAGGTGAAAGAGGAGCCACACCTTGGCGGCAGCGGCGAGCGGCAGAAACGTGAAGAAGAGCATCGCCGGCAAATACATCCAGCCCGATTCGGGATCGGCGGCGAAGGGAATGCCCGAGAACTGGTGCGGGTTCCAGCCGGGGATATCGCCGGCGGCCAGACGTTTCCCGAGGGCGCCGAAGATGGGATAGAAGAAGCCGGCGCTGTCCTGCCCAACCATCGTCCCGCCCACGACGAGGTCCCAGGTGGCGACGGCAGTGAGGACGAGAAGCGTGAGCACCGCTGCGATGTCGGTGGTGAGGCCGCTGGCGATGAGCGGCCAGTGACGGGCGCGAGTGAGGCTTCGGATTCGGATCGGCGGGGCTAAAGTCACCATCCGGCGCATGATACTGCCGGGACTGGTGTCGCCGCAGGCGCTTGTTTGCGCGTCGAACGCCTGCGCTCGTCAAGTGACTGGGTGGTCAAGTTGGGGCGCTGCCTCTCGAGTTGGACCTGCTTCGAGCCCTGATGACCTGTTTGGTCAGCCTGACCGTAAGGCGCCCTGTAGGTCGTGGAAGAAAGCCCTTCGGCCCGACCTGCCCTCCTAGGTGAGGGCGGCACGCGATATCCTCCAGGTCAGCGTCCCATGGATGAGGGCGATAGCGAAGTGCTGCTCGCGGCCCGGGCGCAATCCTCCACTAGTGGAGGGCGCGGGTGACGATGGATTCCTTCATAGTGCTTCACTTCAGACCATCTCGGCTGTCGCTCCGTTCGATTCTCGAGAGGGGCTCAGGCTCCGATGCCGGGGGCGTGCTGGTGGCGATGGCCGTGGCGATGGCCGCCGCCTGGAACTTGCTGCGCGGCAAGACAATGATCGGGCTGGACACGGCGGCCCACTTCTATCCCGTCTACGCCTTCCTTGGAGAGCGCCTTCGATCCGGTGACATCCCCGGTTGGAATCCGCACCAGTTCGCCGGGGTCCCCTTCGCGGCCGACCCCGAGACGGGCTGGATGTATCTGCCGGCGATGCTCTTCTTCACGTTTCTGCCGCTGGATAAGGCCGTTGAGGCCTCGATCGTCTTTCATTTCCTGCTGGCGGGCCTGTCCACCTATGCCCTGGCTCGGGTGCTCGGGATGGGCGTTGCCGGGACGGCAACGGCCGCAGTGGCCTACGCCTCGGTGGGATTCCTCACCGAGCGTTCGGTCTGCTGTCTCGTGCATGTGCAGGTTGCTGCCTGGCTCCCGGTGCTGCTTGTCGGCGCCGAGCTGGCGATCCGAAACCGAACCTGGCTCGGCCGGGGCTGCTGGTGGGGGGTGTCGGGCTTCGCGTTGAGTCAGCTCATCGCCGCGTGGCTGGGTCAGGGCACCGTCTACGCGTTCCTGGCGCTGGGTGGTTACGTGGCCTATCGCCTGTTGCTCGCCCCTCCCGTCCCCGCCTCCCTCCGCGAGCGGTTGGGGGGGATGGCCGTGCATCTCGGCGCGATCCTGCTGTTCGGTGTCACGCTGGCTGCCGCCGGGCTCCTGCCCCGCCTGGAAGCCAACCCCTACACCAACCTAGCCGGGGGACATTACCGGGGCGACATGGCGTGGGCCGCCGTGATCGGCGGCTGGATCGACAAAAAGGAGATTGCCGGGCGGCTTCTGGGGCCGAATGGGTGGTACATGGGTGCCTCGACCGCCGTGTTGGCCCTGGTTGCGTTGCCGCTGGCCCGAGCCCGCTACGCCGTTCCGTTCTTCGCCCTGCTATCGGTCGGAACCATCATCCTCGCTGGTCAGCAGACCACGCCCCTCCACGCCCTTCTCTACGGTCTGCTGCCCCGGTTCGAGGCGTTGCACCGGCACTATCCCGATCGAATCCTGGTCGTCTTCTACCTGGCCCCAGCCCTGCTCGCCGGCGCGACGGTCCACTCCCTCAGCCGATG
>JALYMD010000644.1 GCA_030773875.1 Chloroflexota bacterium
CGCTACCCGGTACGAGAAACTGGAGGAGACCTACCATGCCTTGCTCACCCTCGCTGCCATCCGGCTCTGGTTGCCCGTTTGAAGACACACCCTAGTAGCGGCTCCCCGCTCGGAGGAGTCCGCCCAAAAAGGAGCGACGGCATGAAGAAGGTGAAAGACTGAGGGGAGGAGATTCCTCCGTCGGAGGTCGTTAACCCCGTCATCTTCCATTTCCGGCCGAACAAAGTCCTGGCCATCGCGCCGGAACATCGAGCGGATTACGAAAAATTTTTCGAGGAGAACGTGGGCTTTCGGCCACCGACTCGCTCCGATTCCATGAGAGCTGCCGCGTGGCCGAATGGCGGCATCAGCGGCTCGAACGACGGCTGGGACGACTGAATTGAGTAATTCGGCAGCGGTCCGCTGCCAATAAGTTCGACAATACCGGTCAAGTTGACTTGGTACTCTCGCCGCTACGGTGGTCCTTGGCCGTTTCAGGCTGTCGCCGGTCGAAGAGGCGGTGGAGTGTGCTTGAGGAGCCTCTTGCTAGGCACGTGGCAGGGTACTCGTTCGTGAGCCCGACGCTCCAGGCTGATCCGGGTCGATGTTGCACGTAGCCATCCTGACCTGACACGACGACTTCCATGCCTACGTCGCCCGCCAGGTGCTGACAGATCAGGGGGTCCAGTGCTCCCTCGTTCTGACGGACAGCATGGCCTGGGTTGGGGGGCTGTCCTGGTCGATCGCCGATGAGATCACGCCAGCCGTCGTTCGCGACGCGGAGGGACTCGAGGTCGTCGTGGATGAACTGGATGTGATTTGGTGGCGTCGCCTCACGGGCGCCCCCCAGATCCCGGTTGCCCTTCCCGATGGAGCGCACGACCTCGTCGTCAACGATTGCCGCGCCGCGTTGCTGGGTCTGTTGCTGACCAGCTTTCGGGGGACCTAGATTAGTCACCCCGAGGCCACACGGACCGCCCACAACAAGCTGTTGCAACTCAAGGTTGCGCAACAAGTGGGCCTCCGGATCCCTCGCACCCTCGTGAGCCAAGACCCGGAGAAGGTGCGGGAGTTCTGCGAGAGCCTGGGATACCGGGTGATCGTGAAGACGGTGGCTGGTGCCCAAGGGACGCCGGTGATGGCCGGGCAGGTCACGCCAGACCTGCTTACCGATGAGGCAGTTCGGCTCAGCCCGGCGATTTACCAGGAGCTGGTGCCTGGCCGCCGTCATCTCCACGTTAACTGCTTCGGGGACGAGGTGCACACGGCGCTCCTTGAGACCGAGACCCTTGACTGGCGCTACCCGTTGGACGCGGATGTTCGCCCTTACAAACTCGATGACCAGACCGAAGCTCGGGTGCTCTGGGTGGTCGAGAATCTGGGCCTGCGGATGGGCATCATGGACCTTAAGTTCGCCGAGGACGGCACGCCCGTCTGGCTCGAGATCAACCCGCAGGGGCAGTTCGTGTTCCTGGAGGGAATGTGCGCCGGGTTGCCGCTTTCCCGCATCTTTGGCGACTTTCTTATCGCGGAAGCGAGCCAAGCCTCTGCCCTGAAGCGAGAGAGGGCGTTGCTGGCTCCCTCAGCGTCTGCGCATGCCCTCCAACACAAGGAGCCGATCGGAGAGCGTCTCTCCCTAGGATAGGGCGATGCCACGCCACATCGTCGAAGCGGGCTTCCGGTCCGGTGATTCCCTCAACGAGATGGGTGCCCTCGTAAACAGCATGGACTGGGGCAGGTGACCGAAACTGGTTCGGATTAAGCAGAGTCCTTGTTGTTCCCCACTGATTCCTGCTCGAAGTCAATTTCATACGGAATCCGGTTGATCCCTTCGTCTTCCGTGGCCGGCCGCTCGTGCTTAGCCCCGGAGGGGCTTCTTGGGGTGAGCCCGGGAATGGAACGCTTGGTGTGGGTTCTACCATCCGATCACCTCCGCGGTGGCGAGGTCGGGCCGGCCGTGGCGGCGGTTGAGGGCGACGCAGGCGTTGTGCAGCGCCGCGATGGCGGCCAGGTTGAGGAGCGCGCCGGGCAGGGTGTGGGGCCGGTTCGTGGCCAAGCGAGTCGTCAGGACGAGGTTGGCGTGGACGCTCTCGACGATCTGGCGGTGGCCGATCAGCCACTTGCGCAGCGGCTTGGGCCAGACGCGGGTGCGGCGATCGGGCTGGGGCGGGCAGACGAGCATGGCGCGGTAGCGCTCGGCGAAGCGCCGCTCGCAGTCCCGGCCCCCGAACCCCTGGTCGCTGAGGTACGTGCCGCTCGTCGACCGGCCGGCGCTGACCAGGGCCGGGGCCCGCGCCGCCCGCTGCGCGACCAGGGTCTCGGCCAGCGGTCGGTCGTTGGTGCTGGCCGGCCCCATCCCGAACCCGGTCAGCACCCCGGTCGGGCCGACGCAGGTCAGGACGTGGGCGCCCTCGTAGATCCCGAGCCGGTTGCGGTAGCCGACGTCCATCTCCCCAGGCAGCCAGCCGGGGCCGCGGCGCTTGACGTTGCGGGTCGGCATCGCGGTGCAGTCCACCACCTCAAACGGGGCATCGCCGGCCAGCCGTGCCCCCAGCCGCACCGCGAACCCGGCGATGACCGGCCACCACCGGTGGACCTGGCGCAGCCACTGGGTGCGGTGCGGCAGGGCGGGGAAGAGCGGGCGCAGCCGTGCCTCCGCGAAACGGGAGACGTCGCGGCCGCTGCGGAAGCGCTGGAGCTGGCTACACACGGCGAGCGTCACGGTCTCGCTCGGAGAGAGGCGGGGCGCCGGCCCAGGGCGGTTCGGGGCCGGCGCCTGCGCGCCCAGGTCATCATCAACCATCACGTACACTTCGATGAGAAAGGTCTCGACATCGGCCACGGCGCGGGACTCCTGGGTAGTCACCGGAGGACAGCACCCGCACCCTACCGATCCGAGACCTTTCCCGCAAATCACAACCCACACCAAGCGTTGCATCCCCGGGCAGGGAGGGCGCCAGCGCCGGAGGGAACCACAACTGTTCAGACGGAGCTGGTATCATCTCGGTGTTGCTGACGATTCGGTTGAACTGGTCGACTTCTCTTGGGCCGCCGCTGTCGGCAAGGTGGTTGCTGGCGGGATCCCGGCAGCGACCTGACCTACTTCCGGCCGGACCGCTTCGCAGACGGAAGCACAACCTGGAGCAACCGCTTCACAGCGGGGGAGCGCTCCCACGTCACCGGCGCCCCGGCGCGTGCCGGTACACGGCCTGATCCATGCGGTGCGTATGACCCGCGTCGATCACTGCGACCTCCGCCTGGCTTTGCAGTCATCGTCACGCGATGGAACACGAGGAACGGGGTGAGGCCACTGGGTTCCGGTTAGACGAACAGGCCCGGAACCAACATGGTCCGAGCCTGTTCTTCACTCATGCCTTGCTCATGCCTTGCTCATGCCTTGGGAGGGAGGAGGACGTTAACTCCCGACGGAGCGGAGCATGATCGTCGGTTTGCGGGGCTTGCGTGCCGCTTCCGCTGCCAACTGGACGGCGACCCGCTCCGCCACGTAGGCGAAGGCTTTGCCGGTCGCCGAGTCCGGCGCCGCCGCGACGACCGGCTTGCCCTGGTCGCCGCCTTCCCGCACAGCGGTTTGGATCGGGACCTCGCCGAGGAAGGGCACGTTATGCTCCTCGGCTGTGCGGCGGCCGCCGCCGCTGCCGAAGATCTGGTGGACGGTGTCGCAGTTGTCGCAGACGAACCCGCTCATGTTCTCGACGATGCCCAGGATCGGCGTCTTCACCTCCTGGAACATCTTCAGGCCCTTGACCGCGTCCGCCAGCGCCACGTCCTGTGGCGTGGTGACGATCACGGCGCCGGAGATGGGGATCTTCTGGACCAGGGTGAGCTGGACATCGCCCGTGCCTGGCGGCAGGTCGATCACCATGTAGTCGAGATCGCCCCAGTCGACGTCGTTGAGAAACTGGTTGATCAGTTGGGCCACCAGCGGGCCGCGCCAGATCAGAGCCTTGTTCGGGTCCAGGATGAAGCCGATGCTCATCAACTGGACGCCGTGCGCTTCCAGGGGAACAATCTTGCCGTTGCGCATCAGCGGCTTGTCATGCAGCCCCATCATCAGCGGGATGCTCGGCCCGTAGACATCCGTGTCAAGCAGCCCGACCTTCGCGCCCGCCTTGGCCAGCGCCACCGCAAGGTTCACTGCAACGGTGGACTTGCCGACGCCGCCCTTGCCGGAGGCGACTGCGATCGTGTTCTTGACGCCCTTGATCGGCTGCGCGTCCGACTTTCCGCCGCCGCTCGCCCGGACGCGGGCGGTCCAGGTCACGTCGATCGTGCCGAGGTCGGGGATGGTTGCGAGAGCCGCCCGCAGATCCCGCTCGATTGCCGGCTTGGACGGGGAGATCGGTGTGGGCAACTCAACGGTCACGCCGACATTGCGGCCGTGGATCCGGACATCCGGAATCATCCCCAGTTCAACCAGGCCGCGGCCGATTTCTGGTTCCTGCACGGGCCGCAGGACCTCGATGACCTGCTCCTTGGTCAGCTCGGTCGTGGCGCCGGCTCCATGGGTAGTGGACATTGGTGGATCCTCG
>JALYMD010000645.1 GCA_030773875.1 Chloroflexota bacterium
GGACGGCGGTGCCCTGTTCCTGATCACGATGCCGCGTCAAGCGAGCGTCACCGGGGAGAATACAGCGCTCTCCTCTGCCCCGGAGTTGACCCACTCCTAACGCCCGCCAGGTCCGCTACGCTTCATGCGGAGCCTCAAGGCGAAGCACTCCAGGGCGCGGGGTCGTTCATCGGTCCCGTCGTCGGCGCGGCGAACGGTGTCCTTCCCGATGGGGACCAACGGGCGTGCGAGGCGGGTAACAGGAGGGGACGGAAAGGTATCCCGTCCTTCAACTCGCCCTGACAGACATCTTCTCCGTGCCGATAGGCACGAGGAGGGGCGCGAACGGAGCACGTCCCCTTGCGGGCAAGTCTGGTGACGGGAATGCTGCCGGGCCGCTCCAGCCGGCGGCCTGGGCGCTCAGGAGACTCGCCCGGCTGTGGGGTGACGAAAAGGTGGGCTTGACAAGCCCGCTGTGCAGCCTGAAGGTGGCCGGGTCGAAAGTGACGTCCTCCAACCGCCCCGGATCTTCACCAGCATGAACCAATCTCCTCAAGCCGATCTGATCATCGAGAACGCGAGTGAGGTGCTTACCTGCGCGGCGGATGCGGATGATTTGATCGGCCGGGTTCCGGGCGGCGCCGTCACCGTCGGCGGAGGGCGCATCCTGGCGGTCGGCGCGGCCAACGAGGTAGACGCCACCGTCGAACGTGCTGGGGCACAGATCATCGACGCCGGCGGCAAGGTCGTGATGCCGGGCTTTGTCGATTGCCACACCCACCTTGTCTTCGGCGGTTCGCGGGTGGACGAATATACGGCTCGGCTGACCGGTGCCAATCTCGACGGGCTGAGAGCGCGTGGGATTCCCGTTGGCATCACTGGCACCGTCGAGCAGACGCGCGATCTGAGCGTTGACGCACTCGTTGACGCGGCTCTGCCACGCCTAGCTGAGATGCTGAGGACAGGCACCACAACGGTCGAGAGCAAGAGCGGCTACGGCCTCACCCCGGCATCCGAGCTCAGGATGTTGCAGGTCAACCGCGTTCTGGACGAGCTGCAGCCGGTGGATGTCGTGGGCACATTTCTTGGCGCCCACGCCTTCCCGCGCGATGTTGCACTCGAGCGATACGTCGATCAGGTCGTGGAGGAGATGATCCCCCGCGTGGCGGAGATGGGACTCGCCCGGTTCTGCGATGTCTATTGCGACGAAGGCTTCTTCACGGTCGAGCAATCCCAACGCGTCCTTGAAGCCGGCGTCGCACGTGGCTTGACTCCCAAAATTCACCTAGACCAGTACACCCACACCGGGGCGGCGGACCTCGCCGCCCGCTTGGGTTCCGTCTCCGCCGACCACCTCAACTTCACCGGCTCGGCCGAACTTCAAACGTTGGCGGCGGCCGGCGTGGTTGGCGTCGCCATGCCGGCGCTCGACTTCGCCGTGGCCCACCCGCGCCCGATCGATATCCGATCTCTCATCGACGCCGGGATGGCGGTCGCCCTGGCGACCGATATGTGTCCGGGCTGCTGGCTGACCAGCATGCAGTTCGTCATCACTCTGGCCTGCCGGCTGCACCGCCTCTCGCCAGCAGAGACGGTGCGAGCCTCCACCATCACCGGGGCCCAGGCGCTGGGCATGGCCGATGAGGTTGGGTCTCTTGAGCCGGGGAAACGGGCTGACCTGCTCATCCTCGATGTTGAGCGGTACGAAGACCTCGCCTATCGCCTTGGGCGCAACGCGGTGGCGACGGTCATCAAGAATGGCCGGGTCGTGGTGGTGCGGGAGCAGGTGTGAGCACCACGCGGCCGGGCAGAGATGCGGGGCGGTACCGGGCAGCGCACCTCCATCAGCCGGACGGGTGGCTCTCTCCCGGGTATCTAGAGATTGATACCGCCGGAAGCATTGTGGCCATCCATGCCGACCAACCACCAACGTGGGATTTGGCGGAGGTGCGACGCCTCGACGGCTTCGTCCTCCCGGGCATGGCCAACCTCCACTCCCACGCGCACCAGCGGGGTCTTGCGGGCAAGGGAGAGGGAGGAACGGGCGCGCCGGGTGGGGAGAACTTCTGGACCTGGCGGACTCAGATGTACGCCTTCGTCGAGCGTCTCTCCCCGGACGACTTGGAGGTCATCGCCGCCCAGGCCTACGTGGAGATGCTCAAGGCGGGTTTCACGACCGTTGGCGAGTTCCACTACCTCCACCACGATCAGAACGGCCAGCCCTATGCGAACCACGCCGAGTTATCGGAGCGCATCCTCTCCGCGGCCGATGCAAGCGGCATCGCCCTCACGCTGCTTCCCGTGCTTTACACACGCGGTGGCATCGGCAAGCCCCCGGCGCACGAGCAGCGGCGGTTTGTGCATGGGGACGTGGAATCATTCGCCCGGCTCGTCGAGCACCTGCTGAGGTGCTCCGCCGACCGCCCGCTCTGGCGGGTGGGCATCGCGCCGCACAGTGTGCGCGCGGTGACCGGGGATGACCTCAACGCCCTCAGCTCTATCACCGACTGTGACCCCAGTATGCCGGTCCACATCCATGTCGCCGAACAGACGGGCGAAGTCGACGAATGCGAGGCTCTCCTCGGGATGCGCCCGATCGACTGGCTTTTGGCTCACGTCGAGGTCGACGATCGGTGGACACTGATCCACGCCACCCACGGCTCTCCCGAAGAGCTTGACGCCGTCGCGGCGAGTGGCGCGACGGTAGGGCTGTGTCCGATCACGGAGGCTAACCTGGGCGACGGAGTATTCCCGCTTTCCGACTACCACCAGCGCGGAGGCCGATGGGGGATCGGCACCGATAGCAACGTGGCCATCAGCTTGTTGGAGGAGTTACGCCTGCTCGTCTACGGGCAACGCCTCCTCCACCGCTGCCGGGACACCCTCCCAGCCACCGGCCAAGAGACCGCTGGCGGGCCGGGCCGGCTCCTCTTCGATCACGCGCTAGTTGGCGGCGCCAGGTCGCTTGGGCAACCGATCGGGGCCATCCGGCCTGGAAGGCGTGCTGACCTCATCGAGCTGGATCCCGACGCGGCCCCGCTGCTCGGTCATCGTCCTGACACGGTGCTCGACGGCTGGATCTTCGGGAGCAGCGTCCCGGTCGTGCGAAACGTGATGGTCGGCGGGGCGTGGGCCGTACGAGACGGGCATCACATCCGGGAGCGGGAAGTGTTGGAGCAATTTCGGGCCGTGGTCTCCCGGCTCTGACGGGGTGGCCAGGCCACCCCTCGCCACCCCGCAGAACGTGTTCGTCAGGGACACGACTGCCAGGACATCGCGGCTGGGGGTGGTTAGGTGCCAGTCTCAGCGGGCCAGAGTGGCACCTTCAGCCTCGTCGCACGCGCATGGAGGACGGCCCGCTCGTAGCCGGCATCGACGTGGCGCAAGACGCCGGTGCCAGGGTCATTGGTCAGTACCCGTTCCAACCGTACGGCCGCCTCCCGGCTGCCGTCCGCGACGATCACCATGCCGGCGTGGAGCGAGAGGCCAATCCCGACGACGCCGCCGTGGTGGACCGAGACCCACGTCGCGCCGGAGGCCGTGTTGACCAGCGCGTTCAGCACCGGCCAGTCGGCGATGGCATCGGATCCGTCCCGCATCCCCTCGGTTTCTCGGTAGGGGGATGCCACCGAGCCGGTATCGAGGTGGTCCCGGCCGATCACGATGGGAGCTGAGACCTTGCCCGATGCGACGAGGTCGTTGAAGGCGAGGCCGGCGAGGTGACGCTCCCCATACCCGAGCCAGCAGATACGGGCCGGCAGGCCCTGGAATGTCACCTGCTCCCCGGCCAGTGTCAGCCAGCGATGGAGCGCGGTGTTCTCCGGAAAGAGGTCCATCAGCGCCCGATCGGTCGCCGCGATGTCGGCCGGATCGCCGGAGAGGGCAACCCAGCGGAATGGCCCCTTGCCTTCGCAGAAGAGGGGCCGGATAAAGGCGGGGACAAACCCCGGGTAATCGAACGCGTCCTCCACCCCGGCGAGATACGCCTGGCCGCGCAGGTTGTTCCCGTAGTCGAAAACGATCGCGCCCTGGCGCTGGAAGGCGAGCATTGCGCGGACGTGCTCGCCCATCGCCTGGAGCGACCGCTGGGTGTAGAAGTCGGGGCTGGAACGGCGTAACTGGCGGGCATCTTCAAGGCTGATCTCAGGGATGATGTAGCCGTCCAGCGCGTCGTGCGCCGAGGTCTGGTCGGTGACGACGTCGGGGCGGAAACCGCGGGCGACCAGGTCTGGCAGCACCTCTGCCGCGTTGCCAAGGAGGGCAATGGAGCGCGCTTCCCTGCGGGCAGCCGCCTCCTCCGCATGAGCCACGGCCGCCTCGAGCGATTCGGTCGCCTCGTCGCAGTAGCGGGTCTCGATCCGGCGCCGGATGCGCTCGGGGTCGGCCTCGACCACCAGGCAGACCCCGCCGTTCATCGTCACCGCCAATGGCTGAGCCCCGCCCATGCCGCCGAGCCCGGCGGTGAGCACGATCTTGCCCGCCAGCGTACCGTCAAAGTGCTGTCGAGCCAGTTCGGCGAAGGTTTCGTAGGTGCCCTGCAGGATGCCTTGGGTCCCGATGTAGATCCAGGAGCCGGCGGTCATCTGCCCGTACATCGTCAGGCCGAGCCCCTCCAGCCGCCAGAATTCCTCCCAGGTGGCCCACTTCGGCACCAGCAGGGAGTTGGCGATCAGGGCGCGCGGCGCGTCGCGATGGGTCCGCAGCACGCCGACGGGCTTGCCGGACTGAACGAGTAGGGTCTCGTCGCCCTCCAGTTCCACCAGGCAGCGGACGATGGCATCGAAGGCGGGCCAGGATCGGGCGGCCCGCCCCGTCCCACCGTAGACGATCAAGTCGTCCGGTCGCTCGGCCACCTCCGGGTCGAGGTTGTTCATCAGCATTCGCAGGGCAGCTTCCTGTTGCCAGCCCTTGCAGCGCAGCGTGGTTCCGCGTGGCGCTCGCACCACGCGCTGACCCTGGGCGTCACCGTCCATCGCTCACCCCATCTCCCCGGTCAGGCATCTGGGCGATCAGCTCGCCCTCCCGCAGCAGGGTCACCGCCGCCGTGATGTCGTTCGCGATCACTCGGTCGTCGCGCTCCAGAATGGGTATACGCGCCCGGATTCTCCCGTGCAGGTCACCAAGCGGGCCGGGAGGAACCCGCCCGGCGAGGTCGCAGGCTTGCGCGGCGCAGAGCGCCTCGACGGCGACGATGCTCTCCACGTTGGAGACCACCTGGCGGATATGCAGGGCAGACGTGGCCCCCATGCTGTTGTAATCCTCGACCCCCGCCGAGGTGGGGATCGAGTCGACGCTGGACGGGTGCGCCAGGACGCGGTTCTGGGCGACCAAGCTGGCCGTGAGGTAGTGGGCGATCATGTAGCCCGAGTTGATCCCGGGCTCACGGACCAGGCGCGGCGGCAGGCCGCGCACCGCCCCGTCGACGAGGAGCGCGACGCGGCGCTCGACGAAGGCTCCGAGCGAGGCGACGGCAATCTTGACCGCATCCAGACCCAGCGCCAAGGGGTGGCCGTGGAAGTTACCTCCCGAGATCACGCTCGCATCCTCGGCGAAGACCAGCGGGTTGTCGGTCGCGGCGTTAACTTCGATCTCAAGCGTCGCCCGCAACGGTCGCAGCGCATCGTGGATCGCGCCGTAGACCTGGGGAACGCAGCGGATCGAGTAGGGGTCCTGGATTCGTCCTCCGAGGGGTGCCGGCTCAGGGACCGGTGCGAGCAGGGTTCGCAGGTGCTCCGCCACAGCCTCCTGGCCTGGATGAGGCCGGGCGCGGTGAAGCCGTTCGTCGAAGGGCGCGCGTCTCGCCGCCAGCGCGCAGAGGGAGAGCGCCGCGACCGAAATAGCCGACTGGACCAGGCGCTCGGCGTCGAGGAGCGCGAGCGTGCCAAGCGCGGCCATAACCTGCGTGCCGTTGATAAGTGCCAGGGCCTCCTTCGGCTCAAGTTCGATCGGGGCAAGCCCCGCCTGACGGAGCGCTTCCTCCGCCGGGCGCATTTCGCCCCCGAACTCGACGGAGCCGAGGCCGAGGAGAGGCAGAGCAAGGTGGGCAAGGGGCGCGAGATCACCGCTCGCGCCGAGGGAGCCAAGCGCCGGAACAACAGGGTGGATGCCGGCGTTGAGCAGGGTCAACAGCGTCTCGATCAGCACGGGACGCACGCCAGAGTAGCCAAGGGCCAGCGAATGAGCGCGCAGGAGCGTCGCTGCCCGGACGACCTCAGCCGGAAGCGGATGACCCACTCCCGCCGCATGACTCCGCAGCAGATTGGCCTGGAGTTGCCGCGTTTGGTCCGGCGGAATCGATTGGTCGCTGAAGCTGCCGAACCCGGTTGTAACGCCATAGGCGGGTTGCGCGGCCGCGACGATGCCATCCACGACGGCACGTGCGGCCTCGATCTGGGAGATGGCCGTCTCGGCAAGCTGAACATGTGTGTTCCGCCGCGCGACGGCCTCCACGTCCTCCAGAGACAAATTTCGACCGCCGATGACGACTTGAGTCGTCAACGTGGATGAGAAGTCCAGCGCCCGTGCCATGTCTCCGTTACCCCAACGACCCGATCTCATTCCGGATGAGTCAGACGGCTTCATCCGCGCGCAGTGCCAGCCAGCGGTCGCGCCTCACGGGATCGCCCCTGCCTCAAACCGCCTTCCCACCGGGTTCCCGGGCACTAGTGTTGACGTGCATAGGACCGGGGGGTAGTTTACCGACACCTTCGATTGAGGCAAAGGCGCGCATCTCTCCGCCTGGGGAGCCGCAGCCATTTCGTGCACAAGGAGAAGAGACCGATGAGCGACCGCAATCCGCTCCGGCAGGCAGTTACCCGACGCCGTTTCGTCCAACTCGCCGGGGCTGGCGTCGGCGCTGCGTCCTTGACGGGCCTCGTTACCACGAGGCGATTCGCTTCCGCGCTGGCTCAAGATGCCGCCGGTGGAGAGCTGATCGTCGGCGCGACGGCAGACTCCTATCGCACCGAACCCAACCGGGCCACGATCGGAATGTATGCGGTCAACACCAACATCTTTGAATCCCTGGTGCGTCTTACGCCCGATTATCAGATCGAGCCGATGCTGGCGGAGTCCTGGGAGTTCGTTGAGCCGAACACCTTCCGCTTCAAGCTGCGCCAGGGCGTGACCTTCCACGACGGCACGCCATTCACCGCCGAGGCGGTGAGATGGTCGATGAACCGGATCGCCCTGGCGGGCGGGGGATCGATCGGCGTCGACGAGAATTCGACGAAGGTCATCGACGACTTCACGGTCGAGATCACCCCGACCCGCCCAAACCACCAGCTCGTCCAGCAGCTGAACCATCCGGTCAATAGCATCGTCGCGCCAAACTCCGAACCCGCCGAGGTTCGCATCGGCACCGGCCCCTTCAAGGAGGTCGAGTACGCCAAGGAAGACCGGTACGTCGTGGAGGCGTACGACGGCTATTGGGGCGACAAGCCAAAACTGTCCCGAATTACTTTCCGCTTCATGCCGGACGCGACGACCCGGTTGCTGGCGCTTCAGTCTGGGGAGGTTGACCTCATCTACGAGGTGCCGAAGGAGTCGGCGCAGCAAATCGAGACCCTCGGTGATTTTTCGCTTGGAACGTCGAAGGTGGGTGCGTACGAGGCGCTGTACGTCAACATCCACGGCAAGCCGCCCTACGACCTTGGCCAGGACCGGGCGATCCGGGAAGCGCTCGCTTATGCGATTCACAAGGACGCCATTGTCTCCGGCGTCTGGCAGGGCAACGCCGAGCCCAGCAAGACGATGATCCCGCCAGCGATCCTCGGTCCCGCGGGCGACACCATCCAAGGCACCACCTTCGACCCGGACAGGGCGAAGCAGCTGCTCGAAGCGGCTGGCTGGGTTCCCGGTGAGGGCGGCATCAGGGCCAAGGACGGTCGCCCGCTCAAGTTGACGATGATCGTCGGCTTTCCCAATGCTGAGGTCCACAAACCGATGCCCGAGTTCGTCCAAGCGCAGCTCAAGGACATCGGTATCGAGCTCGAGCTGGTCCAGACGCCCGACACGGCGACGTACGAGGCTCGCTTGACGACCGGGGAAGGGGACCTGTGGGCCGAGGCTGGTTCCCAGAACGACGGCAACCCCTGCTTCCTGCCCGACCTGCTCTTCTACAGCCCGGACCCCGAAGCGGACCCCGAGTCGGCGATGTACGGCAACGCCTTCGCTCCCGGCCCCGCCTTTGATGCGTTCATTGACCAGTGCCGCTCGGCGACCTCGATTGAAGCGGTCCAGGAGGCGGCCGCCGGGGCCATGAAAGTGCTGATCGACCAGGAGTTTGTCGTCATCCCATTGGCGGGAACGTTCCGGCTGTTCGGCCTTGGTCCAAACGTCGAGGGATTCGAGGCCCATCCCTCGGGAGTGAATCAGCGCTGGACGAGCGTGTCCGTGACTGGATAGAC
>JALYMD010000646.1 GCA_030773875.1 Chloroflexota bacterium
CGACGGCGGTGCCCCCGGCGCGAAGCCGGTCGACGATCCGGAAGAGCTGCTCGGCCTCCTCGGCGGTGATGGCGGCGGTCGGCTCGTCCAGGATCAAGACACGGGCCTGCGCCACTAGCGCCTTCGCGATCTCCACCATCTGCTGGGCGGCGACGCCGAGGCGGCGGACGGGCGTGCGGGGGTCGAGGTCGATCCCGAGCGTGCGAAGCTGGGCATGCGCCTGGCGGTAGAGCGCCGGCCAGTCAATCACCTGGCCGATGAGGCGCGATGGCTCGCGCCCAAGGAAGATGTTCCGGCCGGCGTCCAGGTGGGGGACCAGGTTCAGCTCCTGATGGACGGTGCTGATGCCGAGAGTCTGGGCGGCGTGCGGGTCCTGAAGGACAACCGGACGCCCGTCCAGGAGGATCTCGCCAGCATCCGGCTGGTAGATACCCGAGAGGATCTTGACCAGGGTGGACTTGCCGGCGCCGTTCTCCCCGACGAGGACATGGACCTCACCCCGCCGCAGGGCAAAGCCGACGTCCTCCAGCGCCACCACGCCGGGAAAGCGCTTGGAGACACCGCGCAACTCGAGAACGGGGGACTGGTCCATAGGTTGTCCGCTGGCTCTATCCATGGCTGATTCTGGCACGGTTGGGTCGACCGGGAGGGACCATCCCCGCCGCGGCCCGACTCGAACCCCCCCGAGCCGGACCGCAGACGAGGGATCTGTCCGGGCCGGGGAGCGTGGACGCGTTCCGGCCCGGATGGCGACGACCTAGGCCGCCGGGGTCGCCTCTTGGGGCAGGAACTGGTCCACGTTCTGGGGCGTGATGACCGCGGAGCCGGAGTCGACGGTTGCCGGCACGGTCTCGCCGTTGAGGTGGCGGACCATCAGGTCCACCCCGACCGTGCCCATCACGGCCGGGAACTGGGCGATGTCGGCGGCGAACTCGCCGTCCTTGACCGCCTGGACGGCGTCCGGATTGGCGTCGAACCCGACGATCAGCACGTCGTCGCGGCCGGCGGCCTTGAGTGCCTGGAGGGCGCCGAACGCGGGCGGATCATTGGCGGCAAAAATCGCCTTTATGTCGGGGTCGGACTGGAGGATGTTCTCCGTGATCGAGAGGCCCTCTTCCTGGGTCCAGTGGGCGCTCTGGGAGATGAGCTGGATGTCGGGATGTTCAGCCAGCGCCTCTTCCAGCCCCTGGCTGCGGGCCTGGGCGGTCTGGTTCGCCATGTCGCCCTGGAGATTGAGCACCTTGCCGGTGCCTCCGATCTGGGCGGCGATGAACTCGCCGGCGGCGCGGGAGGCGGCAACGTTGTCCGTCTGGACCAGGCTGATCAACTCGCCGCCGGCCGGGGCCGTATCGACCGCGAGGACGGGGATCCCGGCCTCGTTCGCGGCGGTGATCCCCGGCACGATGCCGGCGGCGTCGACGGTGCCGATGATGATGCCGTCGTAGCCCTGGGTCACGGCGTCTTCCATCTGAGAAACCTGGTCGGAGACGTTGCCGGTGCCGAGAGCAATCACGTCAACGGTGACCCCATTCGCCGCGGCACGCTCCTTCACCGCCTGCTCGAGGATTTGCCAGAAGGTGAGATTCGGGTACGGCTGCATGAAGGCGATCCGGTACGCCTCGTTGGCCTGGACCGGGCCGTACTCGGTCATCAGGTCCGGCGTCGGGCTCGCCGCGGGGGTTGCGTCCTGGCCGCGAGCCCCAGTCACGGTGAGCACGAGGGCCAGGACGAGTGCCGCCACAAGAGAGAGCGGCAAGAATCGAGCGCGTTGCATCGTCGTCATCAGTCTTCCTCCTGCCGGCTAGCGGCGCTCTCCCCGTTTCACCGGGGACACAGGGAAGCCGTATTGGCCATGAAACCTTCTCCTCCTCGCGTCTTCCCTCCGTCACACATTCGTGCTTGTTCCGAACCCGGGTCGACGGAGCCATCGCCTAATAAGTTCGCCCCACAGTGGGCAACCCCGCCCGCGAACGCACCTGCCGGGTGATCCTATCGCACCGGCCGAATGCCCGCTTGCCCTCACCTGCGGTGAGGGCAGAACACAGACTCGGCCTGCGTCGGGACCGTTGCCCCCTGCCACGGGTTCGGGTACAACGTCGTGCACAGGGTTCGGGGCAGGGCCGAACGGGCGGGCGCCACCGGCGAAGGGCAGGAGGGACACCATGG
>JALYMD010000647.1 GCA_030773875.1 Chloroflexota bacterium
CCTCAGCGGTGGCCCGGCCTGCCTCTGGGCCCCGCTGCTGCGGGATCCGGAACCAGAATGATGCCTGGGAGGGCGGAGCGATGGACATGTCGATCTTCGACGCAATGGGCACGAAAGCGGTCATCAACGCACGCGGAACCTATTCTATGCTCGGCGGCTCGGTCTTCTCACCGCGTGTCTGGGCGGCGATGGAAGCGGCAGCCCGCTCCTACGTCGACATGGAGGACCTGCTTGATGCCTCGGGCCAGGTCATGGCCACGTTGCTCAGCACCGAGGCGGCGCTAGCGACGCCCGGCGTGGCGGCGGCCCTAGCGCTCGCTTCGGCGGCGCTCGTCACCGAGGGAGATGGGGCGAAGCTGGAGCGGTTGCCGGACGTGTCCGGGATGAAGGCTGATGTCCTTATCCAGCGGCGACACCGCTACCGCTACGACCGCACCCTTCGGCTCTCCGGCGCCCGGTTAGTCGACGTCGGCGACGAGGACGGCACGACCGCCGACCAACTCGCGGCGGCGCTTGGCCCGCGGACGGCGGCCCTCTGCGTCCCGGCTCATCTCGACGGCGAGCCTGGCACTGTCTCGCTCACGGACGCGATCGTGATCGCCCATCGGCGGGGCGTACCGGTCTTGGTCGATGCGGCTTACCTCGTCTACCCGATCGAGCGTCTGCTGGGACTGGCCCAATCCGGCGCTGACATCATCTGCTTCAGCGCGAAGTACATGGGGGGGCCGAACGCGGGGGGAGTCGTCTGCGGCCGGAAAACGTGGGTCAATGCCATCTCCCGCGCCGGGTTTACATCCTTCGAGCTCGGCCAGCACCGCGTCTTCGGTCGCCCCTACAAACTCGACCGGCACACGGTCGTCGGCGTCGTGGTGGCGCTCCAGGAGTGGCTTGGGATGGACCACATGGCTCGGCATCACGGGTACGAATGCAAGGTGCGATCGATGATCCGGACATTAGGCGGCGTCTCGGGGATCGAGCTCACGCCCTGCCGTTTTCCCATGGAGGAGACACCGATACCGCAGCCGATCAATTGCCTCCAGGTCCGGATCACGCCTGTGACCGGCACGAACGCACACGACCTGAGCGCCAGGCTCTCGGGGCTGAATCCGGCGATCGCACTCCACGTACGGCACGACGCGCTCCTGGCCGTCGTCGAGACGCTGGCTGACGGCGAGGAGGAGATCGTGGCCGCACGAATCCGCGACCTGCTCGTACCGCAATACGGATGAATGTTTGACATCCCTGAGGAAGCGAGGTGGCCGAGTCGCCGACGCGGTATCGGTCTTTAGGACCACCTTCTTTGAAAGGGGGCAGGATGCACGGACGACCATGTCGACGGGGGAGAGCGGGGCGATGGGCGCGACCACGGGCAAAGCAGACTGGCTCGATCGCATAGGGTGCGAGTAGGTGTACCGGGAGGCAATCATCGCCGTGATCGGCGACGCGGGGGCTGAATCAGCCGGATGCAGCCGGGGACCTAACCAGTCAGGACGTCGCCAACCCCCTCACCGGGGGGCGGGAGTGGACGGTAGTCCCAGCGTCAACCGCGCACGCGCCTCGCAGTTCGACCAGTTGCCGCACGATGGCTTGATCGCTGGTTGAGGGGATCGCACGTCCTATCCCATCCGCTCGCAGACACCTCGAACAAGGTCGCCGATCGCCAGGGTACCGGCTGTTGCCCATCACGAAGGTCACCACCCTTGACGCCTCGTGCGCTCTGGGTTCGCCTTTCGTGGTCATTCGACAGCTGATTGCTGCTCCCACGTCAACAGACCAAGTCCTTCCGGGTTGTAGACGATCTCGCCCGCCCGCATCGTTAGGACGCACCGTAGCCGGCGTTGCCCAGTGAGCCGGGTCTGTCCGCAGTCAACGAACGAGAAATCTCCCTCCTCCATCGCGAGGATCGCCACATCGGCCTCAGCACCCGGATTGAGCGTTCCCAGGTCTCGTCGGCCGATCTCGCGCGCAGGCGCTACTGTTGACCGGGCAATAACGTCCTCCAGGGTCAGCCCCATGTTCAGGACTTTGTTCATTGTGGTCAGCATGTCGATGACCGGGCCGTTCACGTTGCCGGTATGGAGGTCCGTGCTGATCGAGTCCGGCACGAATCCTTGCTGAATCGCCGGCACCGCATTGCGGAACCAAAAGCTCGCTGCGCCGTGGCCCAGGTCGAAAATCACCCCTCGCTCCCGCGCTTCGAATAGGTGATCGTAAACCTTGCCCTGGTCGTCGATGATCGGAAATTGCTGGGCAAAGACATGGGTGTGGATATCGCCCGGCCGCATCTTCTCCAGGATCAGTTCAGGATACGGCCGCTCCGGCAGCCAGGGAAAGAAGTCGACCATCACCGGGAGACCAGATAGCTCTCCGGCCTCGACCGCGGCGTCGACCGCTGCCCACGGCGCGTGGTCGGCGTCGAAGGGCCGTTTGGCCCAGTAGTGAGCTGTCTTGATGCCCACCACCACGTCACGGTGCTCCTCGGCCATCGCCGCCGCCAGCTTCGGGCGCATCTCGCGGACATCGTGCTCCCATTCCCCGAGCATGCCAGAGCCAACGATGTTGATGTAGGCTAGAACTCGGATCTTGGCCTGGTCGATCACCTCCGAGCGAAACTCCACAAAATCTCGCCACCCCGATGTCCCGGCGTCGACAACCGTGGTGACACCGGAGGAGAAGGTATTGACGCGCGGCTCGAGCGACAGCGAGGAGCGCCGGTGCGTATGGAAGACGTGGGCGTGCATGTCGATGATGCCGGGTGTGACGTAGAGTCCTGTCACATCGAGCACCGTTCTGCCGTCACTTGGCAAGTCTGGTGAGACTGCCTGAACGCGCCCCCCGTTGATGGCCACATCTGCCCGCCCATTGATGGCGTTGCTCGGGTCGATGACGTGGCCGCCCTTCAGCAGCAGGTCTGGACCGCCGGACTCACTTGAAGCAGACACGATTGTCTTACCCCTCGCCTTGCTGGAGCGAACGCTGGAGCAGCGCTGTGCCGTAGAACTCGTACGACGCCGCCTTATCGGGCACGTCCACGACCTGGACCGTGAAGCGGCAGGGCACGCCGTTGTCCGGCAGTTGGTCGGCAAAGTATCCGCTGTAGGCCTCGGCGTAGGCGGTGCGAAGGCGGTCTTGCTCGGCAGCGTAGCCAATCGGGTCGGTTAGTGGGCTCGGACTCTTGGGTTGGCAGCCGAACGCGTGGATCTCCAGGAAGTCCACGTCCCGGAGTGATTCGCAGATCCCCGCTTCCCGCAGCCAGTGCTCCCAGCTCTGAAACACCAGCGGGATTTCCCGATGCGGGTCCATCGAGACCAGTTCAGCCGCATTGAGGACGTTCTGGGCCGAGTACCCGCCGGTGAGTCCGGCGAAGTGGATCTTGAGGTCACCATCCGCTAGGTCCTCGGTGACAAGCGCCGACAGGGTCGGCCGATCACCCTGGTAGTAGTACGTCAGCTTGCCGCGCTTCTTGACGTTAAACGGCATCAGTCCCTCCCCTTCGCATGCCTGCTCGCCAGGCACGCGCACGCGTCCCCATTCCTTGTGTCAGCGAGCACGTCACGTCGTTCACGATGCTGCGATCTTGAAACGACTCGAACCTGGACTGGAGCGGATCGGCCCCGGACGGGTTCGGCTCTATCCAATAGTGTTGCAGCCCCTGCCCGACCGGCTCATAGTCGCTCACCAGGCAAGCCAGCCTCCATCGATCGGAATGATCGTCCCGTGCAGGTAGGCCGCTGCCTCGGAGGCAAGAAAGACCACCGCGCCCTGAGCGTCGGCCGGCTGGCCCCACCGCCCTGCCGGAATCCGGGCCAGCACCGTATCGTGCCGGGCCGGGTCCGAGCGAATCCCAGCGGTAAGATCCGTGGTCAGATAACCGGGCGCGATGCCATTGACGTTGATCCCGAGACGCGCCCATTCGTTCGCGAGGCCCCTCGTCAGACCGGCCAGCCCGCTCTTGGCCGCGGTGTAGCCAGGCACCAAGATGCCGCCTTGGAAGGAGAGTACTGAGGCCACATTGACGATCTTGCCCCCCCGCTCCACCTCGACGAGGTGACGGGCCAGCGCCTGGCTGAGGAGAAACGCTGCCCTAAGGTTGATATCCAGGACAGAGGACCACTCCTCCTCCGTAACTTCCAAGGCGGGAGCACGCTGGATGACGCCGGCATTGTTGACCAGGATATCGAGGTGGCCCATTCCCGAGGCGCACCTCGTGATGATCGCTGCAGCCCCCTCCGCATTCAGATCCCGAAGGTCCTGCTGCAGACCGGAGCTGCGACGACCGACCGCTTCGACCCGCTCCCGGGTCTCGTCCACTGGCAGGCGGTCGAGGGCCACCACGTCCGCGCCGGCTTCGGCTAGCCCGATGGCCAGCGCCTGGCCGAGTCCCCGCGCCGCGCCAGTGACGAGCGCGACCCGGTTATCCAGTCGAAAGGCATCCAGGATCACCGGGGGCTGTCTTCCATCAGAATCGCAGGTCCTTGGGCTCGATCCCTTCGCGTTTGCAGTACGCGAGATATCGCTCCAGTTTCGTGAACACGTCGTCCTGCGAAATGACATTGTCGTCGTCATCGAGGTACTGAATCACCCCTTCCAATAAGAAGAGGGTCTGCATCTCCTCTGCTCCCTCGACAACCAGGGTGTGGATGTCTCCGGGCGGTTCGTAGACGAAGGTGCCGCGGCGGGCAACCCAGTCCCGCTCCAGGTATCGCCACGATCCCTGCGTAACAAAGCCAAGGACCTGCCCGCCAGCATGGCGGTGCCGGTTGACCTTCCCCTGCTCGGTCACTTTCAAGAGGTTGACCCACCGCCCGTTGGCGAGGTCGAACCGGAGCGGCTTGAACCAGACACGGTCCCCCTGCGGCACCCATGGCAGTTCATCCGCCTGGATCGCCTGGTCCGGCAGCCCCAGGTCGAGGATTGCTTGCGTCACATCAACGGCCATCTGCTTGTCCTCCTCGGGAGCCGGCGTACCAACGCACCCGGAACGTGACGACGGGATGTGCCTGACGGAGCTGAACCCCGTTGGCAGGGCCGGTATCATACCCAACCTGCTCAGCGATCGAGTCCTGTCACGAACGGCGTCTCTGAGACGGGTATGATGCAGCCGTGGCGAACGGTCCGGAGCAGCATGGAGGGGGAGTCATCGGCATGATCTTCAACGCACCGGATCGAGTTGCGGCATTGACGCCGAGATGGTCAGGCGAGCGGACGG
>JALYMD010000648.1 GCA_030773875.1 Chloroflexota bacterium
GGTCGCCCGGTCGCGGCCCGCTGCGGCGGCAGGTGCGGTTCCAGCGCCGCCCACTGCTCGTCGGTCAGTTCTCGGTCTCGGCTCATCTCCCAACGTTACCACGCCTTTGAAGACACACCCTAGTCAGGCGATGAACGGGTCTACGGCAGGATCGAAGGCCGGATGATCCGGCCAGGCATGATCTCCGTATGACCTTGTAGAACGAGAGCGGGCGGCCACCTCGTTTCCATCGGCCAGCCCCACCGCTCACGTTCCTGGTTGGGTGACCCCGGCCTGCTTTTCGTTCATTCCGTTCCAATCCCTCCTCTCTTGCAACGGGAGGCAGCCAAGCGGCTGCCTCCCGTTGTATGTGCAATGAGGAGACGGTCGAGACCCTGGAGACGGGCGGAATCTCCTTCTCTGTACAACCAGGCTCACCCAGGATGGCATCGCCGCCTCCGTCGAGTGCACCGTCGGCGTCGGCGACACGGTCTACGTGACCGCGATCAACGCGACCTGAACGCGTCCAGCGCGATCGCTGTCTCCAACCCGACCGAAGCGGACTGCCGCGAGGTCGAGGAAACACCGACCCCGACCGTGCCGAAGACCCTGCGGAGCACCGGCACGGGCGCCACGGCCGGCGGCGGGAGCGGCTCCCTGGCCCTGGTCGGCGCCCTGGGCCTGATCGGGCTGGCGAATTTCGCCGTCGTGACCCTGGGGACGCCGTGTCGCGTAGGGCGATCCCGAGCGCACCCGTCACCCGCTCTGGGTAACGATCCGACGCCCCCGGCCAGATTGGCCGGGGGGCGTCGCCGTTCGAGGGGCATGAAGCCGGGCGCCTGGGAAGCCGCCTGCTGGTGGCGGGAGGGCGGGGCGCAGCCCGGGGTTGGCTCCAAGCGGGGTACCTTCTCGACCGCGACAGGACGACCGCCGCGAGGGGCGGCGCTGGCGCGCTCTCCCGGCGGCGGTGGCGTTCGCGGGTGCGAGGTTAGAGAGACGTGGTGTGTACCGGGACAAGGACCGTGGGGGAGAGCGTGCCCTGCGCCCGGGGCGCCGTCTCCCCGACGGCGCCTCAGGCGCGGTTCCTCAGAGCATCCGCAGGTACTGCTCGAAGGCCCAGCCGGTGGTGGACTGGTAGGTCACCTTGCGGAAGCCGTTGCTGCGCTCGTCGGTCAGGCGGACCTCGGCGCCCGCCGGCATGACCAGCAGCACGCGCGCGCCGGTGTTCGGCTGCTCGCGCAGGTTGAGCGCGGCCGTCGTCTCCGCGTATGCGCTCGACGGGGCGTCGTTGCGACGCAGGTACTCGGCCCAGGCCCATCCCTGGTAGCCGCCGTAGGCGACCAGGAGGAACCCGTTGCGCGAGTCGCCGAACCAGACCACCTGGGCGCCTCCGGGCATGACCAGGACGACCCGCGCGCCGGTGTTCGGCTCGACGCGGAGGTTGAGCGGCGTGAGCACCGTTACGGGTACCTCCATCGGCGGCCCGCCGTCGCGGATCACGACGAGGTACTCGTCGAACGCGAACCCGCCGCGCCCCTCGTGATAGACAAACCGGAAGCCGTCGATGACCAGATCCGTGATCTCGACGGTGGTTCCGGCGGGGAGGACCCGGATCACGTCGTGGAGCTGGGTCGGGCCGGTGCGGAAGTTGAGATCGGTCGAGGTGACGCGGGTGCCGACAACGGGGCCGGGGTCGAAGCTGCCGCCGTTCGTCACCGTCAGGTACTGGTCGGAAGCCCAACCGAGGGTGCCAGCGTACGAAACCTGTCGGAAGCCGTTCTTGAGCTGGTCACCGCCGGTCACCATCGCCCCGGAAGGGATGACTAGCAGCATCCGGTAGGACGTGCCGGGTCCGGCGCGGAGGTTCAGGTCCGCGGTGGTGCGGAACGGCGAGGCCAGGAGGGCAGCGCTTTCTTCGCCGGTGTTCTCCTGGGCGGCAGCCAGCGGCACCGTCGCGACGGCGATCGCGGCGGCCGCTCCGAAGGCCAGCAGCGCCCGCCGCGTCACCGCGGTTGCGGCGGGGCGCGCTGGGAG
>JALYMD010000649.1 GCA_030773875.1 Chloroflexota bacterium
CTCAGAATAAGTGGACCGAAGAATGGGGGCAGGTCATTGGAGCAACCCTGGTGGCCGCCCTTGTCTACGCACTAGTAAATACGTGGATTCTGGCCATCGTCGTCGCTCCAGTTCGGTCAACTTCGCCATGGGAAATCTGGAAGAAGAATCGGGACGGTTTCCTCATTGAACTGGTAACGCTCCCAACACTAGGAAGCCTCATACCGGTGGTAGCACGCCAGAATCCTGTAGGCATCCTTCTCTTCATCATCCCGCTCGCTGGACCCCATCTTGCTATACGAACCCTAAGAAAGGTGGAGCAAGAGACGCAGGCCGCAATGGCCGGACTTGCGGACGCAGTGGAGCGGCGGGATCCATACACCTATCGCCACTCGGTCCGCGTTACCGACTATGTAAGAGATGTGCTCACCGAACTCCCCCACCTGCCCCTGTCCGTGAGCGAGACGATCCTCGCTGCGGCGCGAATCCATGATCTCGGTAAGGTCGGCACCAGAGATGTTGCCCTCAAGAAGCCGGGGGCCCTCGATCCAAGTGAACGGCTGGAACTTCAGCAACACGCGGTCATTGGGGCTGATATCGTGTCCCACCTCAGCATGTATGAAGCGTCTGCTGAGATCATTCGTCACCATCATGAGTGGTGGAATGGAGAAGGCTATCCGGACGGCCTTCGTGAGGAGGCGATTCCGTTAGGTGCCCGCATCATCGCTGTCGCGGATGCCTTTGACGCCATGACATCAGACCGCGTATACCGCAAGGCACTGAGTAACAGCACCGCCATGGCGGAACTCCGGAAGCAGGCGGGGCGGCAGTTCGATCCTGAGGTGGTCGCTGCGTTTGAGCGGTCTCAGGCTCAGAAGGTTGCTGTGCCAGAACGGCGCCTTGCTGCGGTCGGGGGCGGGTAGAAGCAGGAGGCGGGGCTCTGCCAGCGCGATGACTAAGTCCTTGGATGAGGTGGCGTGGTGCGCCGGCATTGGGACACAGAAGGGTGGGCAGAATGTTGGCCGGCGTCGCGATCACCTTCGACTTCCACAACACACTCGCGACCTGCGACCGCTGGTTCGATCTTGAGGTCCACGATCTGGTGCCCGCCTTCCTTCGCTGGAGGAGCAAGAGCGGCGGTCCTCTCTTAGACGCGGATCTCGATACCAGGGCGCGAGTCACCTACCGCTCCCTCCGCCAGGAGGTGATTCAGCACGGGCACGAGATGTCCGCGGAGCAAGGACTGGCCCGCGTCCTTGGGGAACTTGAGGTGACCGTGGACGAGGAGGAAATTGCAGGCGGGGTGGAAACACTGATGCGGGCTTGCCTTGACGAGGTTCGGCCGGCCCCGGGCGCAATCGAGACGATCAGGGGTCTGGCAGAGGCAGGTGTTCCGCTGGGGGTCGTGTCAAGCGCGGTCTACCACCCGTTCGTTGGCTGGGCGTTGAAGCGCATCGGATTGGATAGCGCATTTGGCAGTATCACAACATCCGCGAGCGCCGGGTTCTACAAGTCGAGGCCCGAGATTTACGCCGTGGCCCTCTCAGCACTGGGCGCAGCCGCTGATCGGTCCGTTCATGTGGGTGACTCGTTCCGGTTCGACGTGCAAGGAGCGCGTCGGGCGGGGATGAGAACTGCCTGGGTGCAAGCCCAGCAACCGACTCCTCCCGGTGAACCCGCTGACCTGACCCTCCCGAGCCTGCACGGCGCGACTGAATCGCTCTTGTCCCTGCTCAATGCAGGTAGTGAAATCATTCACTTGGCGCGTCACCCGTCGCCAACCGGAGCAGGATGATCGGAACCGACGAGGCGTCCGACCCCACCTCAGGTCCTGACGCCGCGAGCCTCCGCTTCGACATCTTCACGCTCTTCCCGGCGATGTTTGCGGGACCATTCGACCTCAGCATCCTGCGACGCGCGCGCGAGCGGGGACTGGTGGAGATCCACGTCCACGACATTCGTGACTGGACGACCGATCGTCACCGGACGGCTGACGATACCCCCTATGGTGGCGGTGCCGGCATGGTGATGGCCGCTCCTCCCCTCGTCGCTGCCGTGGAAGATGTCCTCGGGGAGGAACGCTCCTCGACCCCTGTGGCATTGATGTCTGCTGGGGGCCGCCTGTTCCGGCAAGAGATCGCGCTCGAGTTCGCGGCCCGCCGACGAATTGCCCTTCTCTGCGGGCACTACGAAGGCGTGGACGAGCGCGCGGCGGAGATCTTGGGTGCTGAGCCGCTCTCTATCGGCGACTACGTGCTTACCGGCGGCGAGCTGGCAGCAATGGTGGTTGTAGATGCGGTCGCCCGGCTGGTCCCGGGTGTCATTGATGCGGCATCCATCGCTGAGGAGTCCCACGGCGAAGGGCTACTCGAATACCCCCACTACACACGCCCCTCGATCTTTCGTGGCCTCGCGGTGCCCGAGGTGCTTCTTAGCGGTCATCACGCGAATATCGCGGCCTGGCGCCGCCAGCAAGCAATCGTGCGGACCGCCCATTACCGTCCCGATCTGCTTGAATCCGCTTCCCTTTCGGCACAGGAACAAGCTGCCCTCCCGCCAAAGGCAGGATCGGCACAGATGTCTGGTTCAGAAGGTCATGAACCCCCG
>JALYMD010000650.1 GCA_030773875.1 Chloroflexota bacterium
AAGGGCGACCCAGTATCGGGTCGCCCTTCTCGCGTCATCAATTCCACGGCTCCAAAGAAGCTGAGCGCAGGGGAGCCAGGATCGAGGGGGATAGCCTGGGTGATGGTTCGAAGCGATTGGTGATGCCTCAGCGCCGCACGTTCGCGAGGAGGTCACCGGCGGCTCGTGCGAGGAGGGTGGCGGCGTTGGCGCCGATCATCCGGAACCCTCGCTCGAGTTGATGGTTGACGGCATCGGCGTCGGCAGCGACGGTCCCGAGGGCAACAGTTCCTCCCTGCGTTGCCGCGATCACGCGATCAATGAGCGCTTGAACCTCGGGGTGGTTGGGCTGGCCGGGAAATCCCATCGACTGGGCAAGGTCGTTGGGGCCGACGAAGAGGACATCGAGGTCGGGCGTGGCGAGGATCGCATCGAGTTCGTCCATCGCGGCGATGTGCTCGAACTGGACGATGGTCAACATCCGTTCGTTGAGCTGGGGTACCAGGTCTTTCGGCGATTCACCAAAGCCATAAGCAAAGGAGCGACCACCCGCAACTCCACGAATGCCCCTTGGGTGGTACTTCATCGCCGCAACCGCATCTTCGGCTGCCTTGGCCGTGTTTACCTGAGGCACCATCACACCTGAAATGCCGATGTCGAGAAACTTGAGGATCACCTGCCGGTCTTGCTGACCAATCCGGGCGATTGCTGGGACCCCGTTCGCCTCCGCAGCAAGCAGCATCGGGTAGCAGCTCTCCGGCGAGATCGGTCCGTGCTCGGCGTCCATCAGCAGGAAGTCGAAGCCTGCGAGCGCGCAGGTCTCGACGACCTCCGGAGACGGGATGTGCACGAAGCAGCCAACGGCCGTGCCGCCGCCGCGCAACGTTTCCTTCAAGGGGTTCGTGAGCTGCACGCCTGGTGTTCCTCTCCGTGATCGGACGACCATAACCGTGAGTTTCCGCGTTCGGGCGGGCAGCATTCTAGCACCCGGCGCTCGCGCCTCCGGTTACGGCAGGTTGCAGCGCCCGGTCTCCATGGTTCCACAACTCATGACCGGCGGGGAAGTCAACGGCAGGGTGACGCTGGCGCTGAGATGGGGAAAGGCGATAGTGTCTCCCGCCTCCTACCGCATGCTCCAGGGCTTTCGGGGCGCGGGAACACCCGGTGGCCCGGGAATCAATCGATCGGCAACCGCGCCCGTAGTAAAGGCGTAGATCGCCTTGTGTAGCAGGTCGATCGCCTGCTCGTCGACTGGCCAGGTCCACGGTGGAGCGCCGACGCCGGTCGCGTTCTCCAGCGTCTGGTCGTTGAGCAGGCGAAGGTTCGTGAACATGAACGACCCGACCGGACCACGCAGACCGCGCGCCGCCATCAGGCCACGCACCCCGCCGAGCAGGATCCCCTGCCCCCAATGCATAGCCCAGTTCAGCCAGAGGCGGTCCTCGTCCGGCTTCCGTGGCAGCCCCAGCAGGCGCTCCAGCGTGTGTCCGGGCACGAACGAGTTGGGCCGGTGGGTGAAAAGCTGCTCCAGCTTCTCGGCGGCGGTCATGGCCGCCACCCCTACCACCCCCGCGGCAAGTCCGCGCACCACCGCTCCACCCGTCATGGCCGCGATTCCTCCTCGGTTGGTCCTGTCATGCCGATTTCGTCACTGTCGTGCTGCAATTCCTGTTCCTCGTCGAGATGCTCCTTTCCTGTCGAGTCCGACCCCGCTCTCGCCGGGTTGCGTCGGCCACTAGCAATCACGGCGCGGCCCATATCCTGCGCCCCATTGTTCTCATCTGGTCACCCACAGCCCCCTGGTACGAGGGGAGCTCGATCGGGCCGGGAGACATGTTGGAAGGCGCAGGCCTGGGCTTCGGGAGATGTTTCCCAGCCAAGAGGCAGTGGCGAGCGGCGGTGAAGGAAGACCTCAGGCTTTAAAGCGCGGCGCCACGGGGTGAGTTCTTGAGTGAACGGCGGCAGGCGCGGCGACTCGACAACGAGGGAGAAAGGATGCCCGTGGACGAGTCGGGGCTAGCACGACAGCGGACCTTGAACATCGGTGGCGTCCTGCTCGGGTTGGGACTTGGTGGGTTCTTCGACGGGATCGTGCTGCACCAGATCCTGCAGTGGCACCACATGGTCAGTAGCGTCGCTGATTACCCGGTCACGACGGTGGACGGCTTGGAAGCGAACACGCTTGGTGACGGGCTGTTCCATGCCGCTACCTATCTGTTCACCGGCGTGGGACTCTTTCTCTTGTGGCGGGGGCTGCGGTACCCAAGCGGACCATGGTCGACGAAGCTACTCGTCGGTCTATTACTTATAGGGTGGGGGACCTTCAACCTGGTTGAAGGCGTGATCGACCATCAGATTCTGGGCGTCCACCACGTAAATCAGACGGCGCCACGTAGCCAGTGGGTTTGGTGGGACTTGGTCTTCCTAGTCTGGGGCGCGGCTATGCTGGTCGGTGGCTGGCTGTTGGCCCGGTCCGGGGAGCGGCAGAGCAACCCATCGGCCAACCGGATGACGAAATCAGGCGCAAGAATCAGCCGCTACTAGAAGAAGGGCGAAAGCTGAAGCACCACATCCGAACAGCGATTGTGATGCCACAAGGAGATCGCCAGCCCTGCCGTGAATGAACGGGGAGGAGGCATTCAGTTGCCTGGCGACGCCGTGGCCGTGCCTACCTGGTGTTGCTCGCTGCTCGGCGAAGGGGCAGGCATTCTCATAGGGAGCGACCGCGGAGTGCGGAGCCTGATAGAGACAGCCGGACTCCTCGACGCGTTCGGGACGCACGGAGATGAGTCAACGTCAACTTAGGGCGGGCATCTGGGCACATGACAAGGAGACCAGCGATGAAGGGGCGTCGGACAACGAGGGAACAAGGCTTCACGCGCCGGCATGCCCTGCGGTTGGGGGTGGCGGCAAGCACCGGTTGGGCCATGAGTGCGATCGTGCCTCGAGGTTCACTGGGTCAAGGAACACCAGTCACCGCACCGACTGGCGGGAACGCGTACCCCCATCCGGAGATGCTGATTGAGGCTTCCTTGCTCAAAGAGCGACTCGACGAGCCGCCGCTGGTGGTCGTTGGCTTCATGCCTTCCGAAGACTTCGCGAAGGGTGGCATTCCGGGCTCGGTTCAGCTTGACTGGCCGGCCTTAGAGGTCGTCGACACCTCGGATGACTCGATTGCGTCCTGGCGCGATCAGGCCGGGCAGATACTTGCCGATCTTGGGGTATCGCGAAATCGCACCGTTGTGGCGTATGACCCGGGAACGCTATTCGCGGCTCGGCTCTGGTGGGTTCTTCACTATCTCGGGCACGACGATAAGCACGTCCTCAACGGCGGGCTGGCGGCGTGGCGGCAGTCGGATGGCAGCCTGGACACCGGCGCCGCGATCAACAGACCAGAGGGGAAGCCCGGGACGGGGGGGTACGACATAACGCCGCGGCCGGAGGTGCTTGCCCAGCGTGATGAGGTCAGCGGAAGCTTGGACGACCCTAGCGTCGTTCTTATTGATGCGCGAACCCCTCAGGAGTACGCGTCCGGTCACATCCCGGGTGCCGTCAACGTCAACTTCCCGCGCAACGCGCGACCGGAGGCACCGGCGTTCTGGAAGAGCGTCGAGGAACTCCAAGCGATGTACGCCGAGGTTGGGGCGACGCCAGAGAAGCGGATCATCCCGTACTGCTCGTCGGGCGTGCGCTCGGCGGTGACCTTCTTCACGCTCCGGCTGATCGGCT
>JALYMD010000651.1 GCA_030773875.1 Chloroflexota bacterium
GCCACAAGGCTGGAGTACAGGTCATCGAGCGACTCGATCTGTTCCTCGGGGTTCGGGAACGCCGCGATGATCTCGTCGGAGAGCAGGTAACCCTGGTCTTTGCCCTTTGCAATCAGGCTTGTCACCATGGATGCGTCACCACCTCGTCGGCGAGCGCAGCGCAGCAGGGGAGGAGGCAGGGGGCGTTGCGCGACAAATGGAAGGGAGTAAACAAAAACCCCGCGCCAAAGAGCGAGGGGCAACCCGGTTAACAGATCATGGGGCAGCGACGACGGGACCGGTAGGTTTCCATGAACCTTCCCCACAGCGCTGATGGCCTCCGAAAGCAAGCGAAGCCGAGTGTAGCTGAGTTTTACGCACATTTCAAGCGGTCGCTCTTGGGCATTCCTTGTGAGCCAAGGGAAGTGGGAAGTCCGATGCTATACTCCGAGGTCGTAAACGGTGAAGGATTCACGGGAGCGTTGCGTCTATGTCCGGGCACTCGAAGTGGTCGACGATTAAGCGGAAAAAGGGTGCTGCTGACGCCAAGCGGGGCCAGCTCTTCACAAAGCTTGCCCGGGAGATCACGGTTGCGGCACGCGCCGGTCTTCCTGATCCCGAGGCCAACTTCCGTCTCCGTCTTGCGGTGCAGAAAGCGCGGGCTGAGAACATGCCGAAGGAGAATATTGACCGGGCCATTGAGCGTGGCTCGGGCGAGTCCGGAGGCGAGCAATTCGATGAAATTTTCTATGAGGGGTACGGACCGGGCGGAACCGCGCTGATGATTCTCGCAATGACAGATAACCGGAACCGGACCGTTGGGGAGGTGCGGGCAGCATTGACCCGGAGCGGCGGAACGCTGGGTGAGAGTGGTAGCGTCGGTTGGATGTTCGATCACGTTGGCATGATCGTGCTGGATGCGAAGGACCAGGATCCGGACGAGCTGGCGCTCGTGGCCATCGATGCTGGCGCGAATGACGTCCAGGTCGATGACGGCTCGGTAGAGGTGTACACAGATGCTCAGGACCTTCATCGCGTGCAGGAAGCATTGACGGCAGCCGGCCAGGTGGTGGAGTCCGCCGAGTTGACGATGCGTCCTAAGACGATGATGAGCCCGGAGCCGGATGTGGCTGTGAAGGCGATTCGGCTGTTGGAGCGGCTTGAGGATCTGGATGACGTTCAGCAGGTCTACTCCAACCTCGACGTCTCGGATGATGTCCTCGCTCAGGTCAGCTAGCCCCGAGTCCACAGGGAAGATATCGGATTGATGCGAATCCTGGGAGTGGATCCGGGAACCGCGCTCCTTGGCTACGGCGTCGTGGAGGGGGATCGCGATCCCGTCCTGCTTGCCTTCGGGGTCGTCGAGACGCGGCCGGATCGGCCGATGCCCGATCGCCTGGTCTTCCTGTTCGACCATCTCTCGGATCTCATATCCACGCACCGGCCTGATGTCATGGCCATCGAACAACTCTTCTTTGCCCGCAATGTGACGACCGCGATTGCCGTCGGGCAGGCCCGCGGGGTGGCGATGCTGGCCGCCGCTCGGTTGGGCGTGCCGATCGTGGAGTACAGCCCGTCTGAGGTGAAACACGCTGTGGTCGGATACGGTAAGGCGGATAAGGGCCAAATTCAGGAGATGGTGCGCCTCATTCTTCGTCTCGATCAGGTTCCCCAGCCTGACGACGCGGCGGATGCGCTCGCCCTCGCCATCTGTCACCACCATACCGCGCCGTTTGTTGAACGCGTTCGCACGGCTGCGAACTAGACCTTGACTTCGTCAGCTCCTGGGGGCCGCGCTCGGCTCGATGAAGAGCTGGTACGGCGCGGTCTAGCCGAGTCCCGCTCGCGCGCCAGGGCGCTCATCCTCGCCGGTGACGTCCTCATCAATGGCACGCCGGCCAGCCGGGCGGGAAGTCTAGTGTCCGAGCGCGACATGGTCACAATGAGCGCTAAGCCCCGTTACGTGAGTCGAGGCGGCGAGAAACTGGCACACGCGCTTGAGGCTTTCTGTTTGGATGTGGAAGGCAAGGTAGCGGCGGATCTCGGAGCGAGCACCGGCGGGTTCACGGACTGCCTGCTCCAAGCGGGTGCGACTCGTGTTTACGCCGTCGATGTCGGCTACGGACAGCTGCACGAACGGATTCGGCAAGACGATCGGGTCGTCGTCCTTGAGCGGACGAATGCCCGGACACTTGATTCTCTACCGGAGAAGGTAAGCGTCGTCGTCATCGACGTCTCGTTCATCTCGCTGCGGCTGATTCTTCCCGTCGCTGCCCGGCTTCTCCAACCTGGTGGGGTGTGTGTCCCACTTATCAAGCCGCAGTTCGAGGCAGGCAAACGGGAGGTGGGACGAGGGGGCGTGGTGCGCGACCCGGACGTCCATCGGAGGGTGCTGCGGGAGATCTGCGACGCTGCAGAGGGAGTCAGGTTTGCCGTCGCCGGGTTGGTACAGTCGCCCCTACTTGGTCCGGCAGGAAATCGGGAGTTCCTCGCATTGCTCACGGTCGATGCAGGTTCAGCAGACAAGGCTGTCCAGGACCTGATTGATGGCGTGGTTCCGAGCCCGGAAGGGGAGAGTCAGTGACGGTGATCGATCCATTCGTCGATCTGCGAAACGCCATCGACAACCTGTCAACCGCAGACGTTGATGACCGACAATACATATCCCACAAAACACCCACAAACACCAGACTAGACCCACAACGAAAACAACGCACAGGAATTCCTGAAATCATCCATGCCGAACGAAAACAACCGGAGGAGGTAATCCGAAGCCTCGTTTCGCTGGCGGATGCAAATGGGCGCGCAATAGCCAGCCGGTGTCCCGACATCACAATCGAATTAGCCCGGGCGCGCCTGTCAGACTCGTACGATGTCACGGTCCACGAAATGGCACGGCTCGTTGTGGTGGCCCAGCACAACATACCGGTGCAACAGACAGGTGGACGGGTAGGTGTATTGTCGGCCGGCTCATCGGACGCACCGATAGCCACGGAAGCTGTGGTCATTGCTGGCGAGATGGGATGCGCGGTTTTTGAAGCACGTGATGTCGGAGTGGCGGGGCTCCATCGCCTCGTGGAGCCCCTTGGTCGAATGGTGGCCGCAGAGGTAGACGTAATCGTGGTTGCGGCCGGCATGGACGGCGCCCTGCCGTCCGTCGTGGCTGGCCTGGTGAGCGTGCCGGTGATTGGACTGCCGACATCGGTGGGGTACGGGGCTGGCGGGGAGGGGACTGCGGCCTTGCTGGCGATGCTGCAGTCGTGTGCTCCAGGCCTCGTCGTCGTCAACATCGACAACGGCGTTGGGGCGGGGTCGACGGCAGCCCTGTTCGCAAACAGAGTCGCCGCAGCGCGACGTGCTGATCAGCGAGCCTAGCGGCAGGTGGTGCCGTCCTTACCCAGGAGTGCTGCCACAGCTGCACTCGGTGTTCTTTTTCGCTCTACGACATCGTCAATGAGCTCGTGCCACCGGCTTATCTTTTTTTGCAGATGCAAGGGTGACTCCCGCTCCAATTCCTGCCGGAGCAGCCCGAACACTTCTGAGCGCGCCGCCGATTCCCTCCGCAATCGTCCGGTCTCACTCGTATCCAGATAGCGGCGGTGGGCTTCTATCGTGTCGATGACCCCGGGCACGCCCTCACCAGTCGTGGCATTCGTCAGAAGGATAGGCGTGCTCCAGCCAGCCGGGCGCTCATCGCCCGTGACCATCATCGAGAGGTCACCCACCAGTTCCTCAGCCCCCGGAAGGTCCGCCTTATTGACCGCGACAATATCGCCGATCTCTAGGATGCCGGCCTTGATCGCCTGGACCCCATCCCCGAGACCTGGCACCTGAAGGAGCAGCGTGGTCGCGGCAAGGTGTGCCACCTCTATCTCTCCTTGGCCCACCCCCACAGTCTCGACAATGATCGGATCAAAGCCGGCGGCATCGAAGAGATGAATGAGGCCTGCTGTCGTCGG
>JALYMD010000652.1 GCA_030773875.1 Chloroflexota bacterium
GCCCCCGACCGCCTTGCGGAGGCCCAGGAGCGGGCCGGTCTCGCAGGCGTGGCGGAAGGGGCCATTACAGGCATCGGCTCCATCAGTGGGCAAGCGGCCATGCTGATCGTGCTGGACTTTGCCGCGCTCGGGGGCAGCATCGGGGTGATCGCCGGGGAGAAGATTGTCCTGGCGATGGAGCAGGCGGCCGCCCGGCGCCTTCCCCTGGTGGCGATTTGCGCCGGTGGGCGCGGTCCGGTCCGGGCACCGGAGGGAATGCTCTCTCTGGTCCAACTCGCAAAGACGGCTTCAGCAGCGACCCGCCTTCGTCGCGCCGGGGTGCCCTTTGTCGCCGTGCTCACCCACCCGACGACCGGCGGCGTCTACGCTGGTCTCGCCAACCAGGCTGACGTGATTCTGGCGGAGCCGGGTGCCCAGGTCGGCTTTGACGCCTCCCAGGAGCCGGTCCGGGCGATGAGAGGAGGCGGGACGCACACGGCGGAGGCGCTGGTCGCGCACGGGATGATCGACGGTGTCGTTGCCCGTGCCGAGCTTCGCGCAACCCTCGCTGCGTTGCTGGATCTGGTGGTAAACCGGGGAGCGCTGCGGGAGCGAGGCGAGATCCCGTCGCGCGCGGCGAGCGGCACCCTTCCGGCCTGGGAGGCGGCGGCACTCGCCCGCCACCCCCATCGACCGAGGGCGCTGGACTACCTTCGACGCCTGATGCCAACCTTCGTCGAGCTGCGAGGTGACCGCGTGGCTGCGGACGACCCTGGGTTGGTCGGTGGAATTGGGCGCCTCAACGGGGTCACGGTTGCCGTGGTGGCCCAGGAGCGAGCGCGTACGGGTCCGGCCGGGTACCGCAAGGCGGTCCGTATGGCGAGGCTCGCCAGTCAACTGGAACTCCCATTGGTCACGCTGGTTGACACCCCCGGCGCGGCCGTGGACCCTGCCGCGGAGGCAGGCGGAATCGGCGTCGCGATCGGGCAGACCCTCGCGGCCCTCAGCAGGGCGCCAGTCCCCGTTGTCTGCGCCGTCATCGGCGAAGGAGGCGGCGCAGGTGCGCTCGCGCTCGCCGTCGGAGACCGGATGCTGATGCAGCAGCACGCCGTCTTTACCATCGCGGGAGCCGAAGGAGGCGCGAGTTCCCGCCCCCTGGCGAGTTCTACCGAGGCTGGTGAGGAACCCGGCAGCGATCGCTCTGGAGTCCACACCCTCACCGCCCGCGACTGCCAGCGGCTCGGTGTGGTCGACATGATCGTTCCGGAGCCCGAGCCTGCGGCTCACGCTGATCCGGACGCCGCGGCCCGTCTTCTGGGCGATGCGCTTAGACAGGCCCTCAGGCAATTGAGCGGGATCGGACCCCGGCGCCTCGTCGAGGATCGTGCCCGCAAGGTGCGCCACCTGGGCCAGACGACCCCCGAAGGCAAGGCGGCGACTCGCCGCGAGGTGCGGGACCTGCAGGAGCTGCAGCGGAATCTGGACCCGGTCGCTCGGCGATCTGCGAGAGCGATGGGAAGGACGGCACTGGTCAGTGCCGCGACGGCCGCGGACAATCCCCCGGCCAGACTTGGCAGAGTTCGCCGGCCGCCTGACCGCTCGCCGGGGCGGCAGCATCATCCTCCACGACGTGGACCGGGCCCAGGCACCAGACGAGGAGAATCGCGAGGCATGAACGGATCGAGTGGCGAGGCAGAACGTAGCGGTGACACGACCGTTGCCGCTTCCCCCATCTCCCCATACCGGGTGGCCGCGATTCAGACGGACCCGACCCTCTTTGCTAAGGAAGAGAACATCGCCACCTTGCTCCAGTTGACGGAGCAAGCCGCCCGGTCCGGCGCGAAGTTGATTGTCCAGACCGAGATGGCGACGACGTCCTACTGCTGGGGCAGCCGGGCGGAGATCGCGCCGTATGTCGAACCGGTCCCGGGGCCGACGACGGAGCGGTTCGGGGAGCTGGCGGCCCGGTATGACTGCTACATCGTGGTCGGGCTGGCGGAGGTGGCACCCGAAACCGGCGTCTTCTACAACACGGCCGCCCTCGTCGGGCCAGATGGCGTCGTGGGGGTCTACCGCAAGACCCACAGCTACATCTCGGAGCCGAAGTGGGCCAAAGATGGCGACCTCGGTCTGCCGGTGTTCGACACCCCCCTTGGGCGAATCGCAATCACGATCTGCATGGACGCGGTCTACCCCGAGACCACGCGCATCCCAGCGCTGCACGGCGCCGACGTGGTCTGCTTCCCCACCAACTGGCTTTCAGAGAAGAGTCCCTCCCCCTCCTGGATGGCCCGCGCCTTCGAGAGCGGGATCTACCTGATCGCCGCCAACCGCTACGGCCTGGAGCGGGGAGTCCAGTTCTCCGGCGGCTCCTGCGTAATCGATCCCGACGGCGCGGTCCAGGACTCCCTCGATGTTGGAGACGGCATCGTCTACGGCGAGGTGGATCTGCGCCGTGCCCGCAACAAACGGCTGGAGCCCGGTCGGACGGAGGACAAGCTTGCCGACCGGCGGCCGGACGCCTATGGCAACCTGACGCTCCACACCTACCTCTGGAACGGGCACGCCTTTCACGGGCTTTACGATCTCCGGCCGCTGCCGGAAGGTCGGCGGAGCCGGGCATCGGTGGTCCAAATGGCACCTGCCCCCGGAGATGTGACGGGTAACCTGGAACGAATCACGGCGCTTGCCACAGGGCCGGAGACGACGGAGAGCGATCTGCTCGTCTTTCCGGAGCTGGCTGTTTGCGGGCCGATCAGCGATGCGACGGCGGCCGAGCGCCTGGCGGAACCGGTGCCGGGTCCGGCTACGGAGCAGCTGCGAGAGATTGCCGCACGGCGCGGCGCGCTGGTGATCGCGGGGCTGGCAGAGCGGGGCGAAGACCGCCTCTATAACAGTGCCGTCCTTGTCTCACCGGAGGGCGTCGTTGGGGTCTATCGGAAGCTCCACCTCACCGCAGATGACAAGGCCTGGGCGACGCCCGGGGACGTCGGGCTACCCACGTTCGACACGCCAGTCGGCCGGATCGGCCTCCTGATCGGCTACGACGCGGTCTTTCCGGAGGCGGCGCGATCGCTTGCGATCGACGGGGCGGACCTTATTGCCTGCCCCTCCCTGGTGACCGGACCGGCAGTGACCCCCTGGGGCGCGACGGCGATCCCACACCTGCCGCACGTGCCGGTCGGACCGACGGCGGACCACTTCCACCTTTGGCGGGAGCGGGCGCGGGAGAACAACACTTACGTCGCGTTCGCCAACGGCTCCGGGAACGGCACCGAGGGAGCGATGGGCTGGAGCGGCATCTTCGGACCCGGCACGGAAGATCAGCCGCGCTTTGACGCCCTAGTCCACGGGGCAGAGGCGAGCACGATCAGCCTCCCTATCGACACGACCAACTTGGACACCCCGTACGCCACGAACCCGGTCCGCGCCAAGGATCTCGTCGGAATGCGCGTGCCCATCTGGTACGACTCGCTCCAAATGCCGAATCCGACCGGCGCTGCGATCACGACCGCGCAGCCGCCGCGCCGTGAACCGGCGCTGGTGGAGCTTTGATCGAAATCCGTTCGCAGGCGCGCGTGCTAGAGTGAGACTAGGAAACGCGAGATGTGATGCCCGCC
>JALYMD010000653.1 GCA_030773875.1 Chloroflexota bacterium
CCTGCCGCAGGGCGTAGACGACCTGCTCCTCGGTGAACCGACTCTTCTTCAAAGCCGTCCTCCTTCCGGTTAGTGATCGCGCAGAATCCTAACCTTCAGAATGGACCAAGATTCGGGGTGCCGGTCAAATCCCGGCAACGTAGACGGGTCCATTGGGGTCGTGGCGGTTCACGAACTTTCGACGTTCTCCCGACGGCGCCACCAGGCAGAAGCGAGCGGGATCGCTGCCGGGCGGTAGGGTGGTGAGTGGCTTCGCCATCGCGTGGCCCAGGAAGTTGGTGGGTTTGACCGCCTCCTCGTAGGGCTTCGCCTCGCCTTTCGCCGTCCGGTTGTACGCCTCGAACCACCGCAGCTGCTCCGGGGTGGAGATCCGCACTTGGGTCAGCGCGGTCTGGTGCGCCCACTCCGGCAGTTCGACGGGTTGTCCGAGGTTTCGGGAGATCAGGTACTCCCAGACCTCCCGCTCCCACTTCCCGACCCGCTTGCCGGTCTCGGGATCACGCGGGGCCTCGTAGGCGCCGAGGCCGTGCTCCGAGTACTTGCACACCGACGCCTCGTCGGCCACCTCGAGGTCCCGTGGTCCGTCCTCCGCCTCCTCACCGTCTCGCACGCCACGCAGCTCAAGTTCAACCTGCTCGCTGAGGTTGAAGAGGGCGTAGCGCTTGCTGGCAATCGCGTAAGCATGGAGCTGGGAGCGCACCTTTGTGCAGACGCATGTCGACTTGTGCCCCGGCAGGTCGCACGGCGCGTAGTTCTCCTGCTCCAGTTCCAGGATGCTCTCGCCGTCCCCATAGGGATTCAGGGACCGGAAGCGGTCCCGGATCTCCTCGACCTCGCTCCAGCTCAGCGCCCGAACCACTTTTCGCCCATCGGGAAGGCGTGAGTCGCCGTTCTCGCAGGGGACCGACCCGCCGTGCTGAGTTGCCACGATCGCGATGGAATCGGTATCCATGAGGGCGTAGCGACCGCCCCGCTGTCGGACCCCGTGCTCGGCGATCGCCAGCATCAGGCGGGCGGCACCGGTGATGAGCGTGGCCAGCGGCGGGAAGCAGTACCGACCCAGCTCCTCCGGACCGTCGACCTCCCGCTCGACGGTGACTAATCCGTGGACCCGAACCCGGGCTCTCTTGCCCTTCTTGCGGTTCATCTCCATATAGATGCCGTAGCTGGTGGCGTTGATCAGGATCTTGAGGAACTGCTGCAGCCAGTCGCGCTCCTCTGCCGAGAGGGTGTCGTAGGGCGGCTCGCCTCGCTTGACCTTGCGGCGCTCGACGATGGCTTGGCGAAAGAAGTCGTCGGCGTTCGGGTCAACCACGACCTGACCCCGAAGCCGGACACGCGTGAGTATTTGCCCGCCTTCGGGGGTGAAGCGGATCGCTCGCAGAACCCGTGGAGCTTTGCCCCTGCGGAGCTTGGCCGCGAGGCAATCGGCCAGGGTGTACCAGAGCGGTCGGGGACTCGTGACCGGATTGACGCCAATGCCATACGTCGAGTAGGACTCGTCACCGAATCGAGTCCGTGCCGGCAGCGTGTCCTCATCGGGCAGCACCTCCACGATTGCCGGCAGCCGTTGCCAGGTCTCGGGAGCGAAGAGGTCGTCGGGAGCAACCTCGTCGAGGAAGTGCTGGACCTCCTCAGTGGCGTCTACCGCCCGGATTCGCTCGGCCGTCAAGAGGCGCCACAGGTCCATCAGCGTGTTGACGGTGGGGTACATGCTCGCGAAGTCGCAATAGGCTACGGGCACCACGGTCTTGCGGATCCGGCACTCGGTCCGGCCACCGAAATAGGTCGTGGTTGCCAGGCCGAGCACCACCGAGGTCCGGTCGAGTTGCGTCCCCTTCTGCTCTGCCTTGGCCAAGGACGCTTGGGCATCCCGGTACGAGAGGTCAAGGTCGGGGTCCACGACGAGTTCCGGGAGGTGCATGCCCATGGCATCGAGGTAAGCCTTGCCGATGGTGGCTTCGGAGTACACCTCGCTCGGGGCCTTGGCGATTGGATGGCGACGATGTTCCTCGAGCTGGGCGACGTAGAGCTCGGTCGTGACGAGGACATCGGTGAGG
>JALYMD010000654.1 GCA_030773875.1 Chloroflexota bacterium
CAAGGAGTGGGATTTCGTCGCGATCCACCCCCTGGCGATCAACCAGTACGTCGACCCGGTCCAGGAGATGATCTCCAAGGGCATCCCTGTCATCGACATGGACACGAAGCTGGCTGATGACTTGGACAGCTTGGGCATCGTCACCTTCCTCGAGCCGGACAACATCTACATGGGCGAGACGATGGCCAAGGCCCCCTTCGACGCCATCGGCGGCGAGGGGGAGGTCATTCACACCCAGGGCGCGCTGACCCACACCGGCGCCCAGGGCCGCGCCCAGGGCTTCCAGAACGTGCTCGCCAGCTACCCGGGCATCCAGGTGGTCGACGAGCAGCCGGCCGACTGGGACATCAACAAGACAGCCAGCATCTGGCAGGATCTGCTTTCTCGCTTCCCGAACGTCAAGGGCGGCTACTTCCACAACGATGACATGGCCCTCGCCGCCTACTCGATCATCGAGGGTGCCGGCAAGACCGAGCAGATCAAGGTCGTCGGCATCGACGGCATGCAGCCCGCCGCCGAGGCGGTGCGGGACGGCAAACTCGTCGGCTCCGTGATCAACCCGACCGGGCGGATCCACGGCGGCGCGATGTGGGCCGGCTACCTGAGCGTCTCGCAGAGCGACAAGCACCAGGGCGGCATCCCCAAGTTCATCCGCACCGACGGCGGTCCTATTACTAAGGAGAACGCCGAAGGCTTCATCTGGTTGGGCGACAACCTCCTGATCTGAGTGAGAGATGGGTGCTGGGTGATAGGTGATGGGGACGGATGAAAGGCGCACCATGAAGCGTGACGATACCGTCCCCTACCCGTCACCCGTCACCCACGTCCCATCACCCAGCACCCAGCAGCCACGCCCCGTCGAGCCGCTCCTCGCCCTTCGCGGCGTCACCAAGCGGTTCGGCGGCGCGACGGCGTTGGACGGCGTGGATTTCGATCTCGCGCCGGGAGAGATCCATGGCCTGCTCGGGGAGAACGGCGCCGGCAAGTCCACGCTGATGAAGATCCTCAGCGGCTTCCAGGCGCCGGACGAAGGGGAGATGACCCTGCGGGGAGCCCCGATCCGCTTCTCCTCTCCTGCCGAGGCCAAGGCCCACGGGATCGGCATGGTCTACCAGGAACTGAGCACGATCGGGGCACTCTCCGTAGCGGAGAACGTCTTTCTCGGGGACCAGCCCACCACCCGGGGCGGCATCATCAATTGGAAGCAGATGAACGCCGCCGCGGAGGCCCAACTGCGGGACCTGGGCGTCCGGGTCGACGTCACGCGGCGCCTCGGCACGCTGCCCCTCGGCCTGCAGCAGATGGTCGAGATCGCCCGGGTCGTCTTCTCCGGCGCCGAGGTGGTGATCCTGGACGAGCCGACCTCCGCCCTTTCCGCACCCGAGGCAGAGCGGCTCTTCGCCTCAATGCGGGAACTGCGGGCGCGGGGTAAGAGCCTCATCTTCATCTCCCACTTCCTGGAGGATGTCCTCGCCGGCGCAGACCGGGTGACGATCCTCAAGAACGCGCGCAAGGTCGCGACGCTGCCGGCCGCGGGACTCACGAAGCAGCGGCTGATAGAGATGATGATCGGTCGCGACGCCTCGGCGCTCGCGGCCACCTACCAGGAGGGCGTGGAGCTGCCGCCGCCGGTCGAGGCGCCGCCGGTGCTGGAGATCGAGGGGCTGTCGATCCCGGGCGCGGTGCGGGGCGCCAGCCTAACCGTGCGCGCCGGCGAGATTGTCGGGCTCTTCGGGTTCCTCGGCCCTGGCATGACCGAGATCGCCCGGGCCCTCTTCGGCCAGGTCCAACCGCAAGCCGGTGTCATCCGGCTGAACGGCCAGCCCGTCCAGGTCCACTCCAGCACCCAGGCTAAACGCTTGGGCATTGCCTACCTCTCGGAGAACCGGCGCGCGACACTCTTTCCGCGCCAGGAGATCTACAAGAACGTAACGCTGGCGCACCTGGACCGCTTGGTGCCACCGCTCTTCCGGCGAGGGTCAGAGCTGGGCATCGCCGAGCAGATGGTCAAGCGGACAGGTGTCCGCCCGCCCAACCCGCACCTGCTCGCGGGGTACCTCAGTGGCGGGAACCAGCAGAAGGTCGTGTTGGGACGGTGGTTGACGCGACAGCCCAAGCTGCTCATCCTCAACGAGCCGACCCGCGGCATGGATGTGGGCGCCAAGAGGGAAGTTTTGGACCTGATCAAGGGGTTGAAGGCGGAGGGCGTGGCGGTCCTTCTTCTCTCCGCCGAGCCGGAGACGGTGATGACCGAGGCCGATCGTATCCTTGTCATGTCCAAGGGCCGCGTCACCAAAGAGTTCGCAAGTGAGCGGGTCAGCAAGGACCTGCTCATGGCGCACGCGTGACGGCACGCCGAGCGGTTCGGCTCCCCGATCTCCGAACAGGCTGACGACAGAGGGCTGAAGACCGATGGCCAAGGATATGCCGCAAGGGGTGGGAACCGGGGCAGCAAGTGTCGCACCGGCACGCCCCCGTGCCAGCGGTTGGGCGCGGATCCTCGGGTGGGCCGGGCAACGAGCACGGCTCATCGCGCCGTTGGTGACGCTGCTCGGGTTGGTGGTCTTCTTCTCGCTGACCACGGACACTTTCTTCACCACCCGCAACCTGTGGAACGGCATCCTTTCCCAGTACGCCGTGGTCGCGGTGGCAGCGGCCGGCACCACGTTCGTCCTGCTCTGCGCGGAGATCGACCTCAGCATCGCCGCCGTCTCCCTCCTCATCGGCGTGCTCTCGGCCTATTTCTGGGTCACCCCCGTGGCCGGGATCGACTTCGGCACCTGGGGCGTGCTGATCGGGCTCATCGCTGCCGCGCTCATCGGCTACATGAACGGCTATTTCGCCGCCTACATCCGCATTCCTTCCTTCATGATGACCCTGGCGATGTCCACGATCGCCCTCGGGCTCGCCGTCTGGGTCACCCAGGGCAAGCCGATCTTTAAGGTGCCGGATGTGTTGCGAACCCTCGGCGGCACCGGCAGCAAGATCGGCCCGGTGCCGGTGCCAGTGATCGTGGCGGCAGTCGTGCTACTGGTCGCGGACATCGTTCTCAGCTACACCAAGTTCGGGCGGTACGTGTACATGACCGGCGGCAACCGCGAGGCGGCGGAGATGTCCGGCGTCAATACCCGCCAAGTCGTGGCGCTCTGCCTGATGATCAGTGGGCTGACGGCGGGCATGGCCGGCATGCTCAACGTCGGCAAACTCAACGGGGCCAACCCCCAACCGTCCAACGAGTTGCTGATCTTCACAATCGCCTCGGTGGTCCTGGGTGGCACCAGCCTCTTCGGGGGCGAGGGCGGGATCAAGAACACGCTGATCGGTGTGCTCATCTTCGGGTGCCTACGGAACGGTTTGAACCAAGTCGAAGGCATCAGCATCTACATCAAGCAAGCGGTGGAAGGGTTCTTCCTGGTCGGAGCCCTCCTGCTCAACGTGGTCGCGCTGCGCTTGGAGCGCATCCGGACGCAGGCGGAGTGATGGCCTGATGGTCACGGAATCGGCGCTCATCCCTGACGAACCGGAACCGGTGCGTGAGTCGCTCGTGAACCGGGTGATCGATCCGGTACCGGGCCAACGGGGACCATCGCTACTCCCCAGGTCCGAGCTGATCAGCCGGCGGCGTTTCCTCGGTGCCGTCGCGCTGGGTGCAGCCGCCGCGACAAGTTCGGCCGGCTGGCTCTACGCCCGGGAGCCGGAGACGCCCTGGTACGTGACAGACGGCCCCGAGGACGTGCGCCTCAGCTACGCCTTCGCCGTGGAGCAGCCGGAAGCCTTGCGCCACATCCCCTGTTACTGCGGTTGTGGGCGTCAGGACGGCCACCGAAGCGTGCTGGATTGCTACATCGCCAACCGCGATCTCTTCGGTCGCCCTTCGTATGACAGCCATGGCGTTGCCTGCCCGATTTGCACGGCGGTGGTCGGGCAGGTACGAGCCCACCTCGCGGCCGGCAAGACGATCGAGCAGGCACGGGTAGAGATCGACCGATTCTTCTCCCCCTACGCGAACCACGCCACCGATACGCCCCCACCTGACAAGCACGCCCACGGCCAGTGATGGAAGATAGCGCCGGCCCCCGAGGGAAGCCGACCGGCACAAGCGACCATCGTCAACCCCTTGCCTTGGACATGACGTGACGAGTGGAGATCTTCGAGCCAGGGCGTATCGGCGGGTGACGCCTCCGCCCTCAATCGTTCGCCGGGAACGTGGGAAGGCGAGTGTTCAGGTTTCGGCCGCGACGTACGGCCTGATGACCGTCAAGCACAAGGAGGACCGGAGTGACCGCGACTAACCGGGAGACCCAGGCCGGCATCGAGATGCTTGTGGCGGCCATCCAAGGCAGCGAGGTGGTCGATCTCACGGTGACGATGGCGGAGCATCTGCCGGCGGCCTGGCCCACCCACGTGCCCTTCCAGCGCAAGGTCTACAACTGGTACGCCTCGCAGCCAGATCAGATCCAGCCGATTCACGGCTTCCGCGGCCCCTACCAGACCGCGTTCGTAACACTGGACGAGCACTGCGGCACTCACTTCGACGCCCCAACACACTTCATCCCGCCACCGGAATCCGGTCTCCCCTTCGCAAGCGAGTTGGGTCGTGAGACGGGCGATACGATCACCCTAGATCGCCTGATGGGTCCAGCCGCGGTCATCGACGCGACCGAGTTGACGGGCCAGGGCGAGGGCGGCGTCAGCCCCGAGATCAGCCCGAAGCTGATCCAAGAGTGGGAGGCAGAGCACGGTGACCTCCGGCCCGGCGAAGTCGTTCTGTTCCGGACCGATTGGGACGATCGCTACGTGCCGATGCCGGAGGGCAGCACCTATGTCCTCGACCCGTTCCTCCGAAATCAGGGTCCAGGCTGGCCAACTCCCGGGATCCCTGCCCTCCAACACCTGTTGGACCGGGGCATCCGGGTCGTCGGGTTGGACGGCGCGAGTGTTGGCGCTTCTCATGCCGGCGCCCCGCCGCACCAGTTCGGCCTCGGTGCCGGGATGCTCTATATCGAACTGCTGACCAACCTGCGCCGCCTCCCGCCGCGAGGAGCCTACTTCGTCTTCCTGCCGATCAAGGTCATGGGGTCTACCGGGGGTCCGGGTCGGGCCATAGCCCTGGTGCCCCGGGGGTAAATGGTCTGCGTCAAACATCAGGGTGGACGGCACCGGCGCTGGCCGGTTCACGGGCGGGGGTTGGACGCGCAGGCAGGAGTCGTCCTGCCCGAGTGTCCCCCCTAACAGGGGTATGGGGAGAAGACGTGGCGAACGGAGAGATGCGAGCGCGCCAGGGTCTCGGGCGCCTCGAGGGCAAAGCGGCGGTTGTCACCGGTGCGGCGGCCGGGATCGGGAGGGCGACGGCGGAGCTCTTCGCGCGCGAAGGCGCCCGCCTCGTCATCACGGATGTGAATCCGGTCGGGCTGGACCAACTCCAGGCCGACCTCATTGAGATGGGCGGTTCGGTGGAAGCCATCGTCGGCGACGTATCCGTGGCCGCTGACGCCCACCGGATGATCGAGGGCTGCACGGATCGCTACGGACGCATCGATGTACTGGTGGCCAACGCTGGGATCATCCCGCTCAACGACATCGTCGAGGCCACGCCGGAGGATTGGGACCGGGTGATGGCGGTGGATGGCCGGGGCATGTTCCTTTGCTGCAAGTACGCCATCGAGGCGATGCGGCAGACCGGCGGCGGCTCAATCGTCTGCCTCTCCTCCATCTCAGGCCTGGCTGGACAGAAGCGCCAGTCCACCTACGGTCCGGCGAAGTTCGTTGCCTCCGGGCTTACGATGCACCTAGCCGTGGAATGGGCAGACCAGGGTATCCGGGTCAATGCGGTGGCCCCGGGCACGATCCGGACCGAGCGGGTCCGTCAACTCCCGGAGGAGCCAGGCGGGCAGGAGTACATCGACAACATCGCCAAGCAGCATCCCATGGGCCGGCTCGGGGAGCCGGCAGAGGTTGCCCAGGCGATCCTCTTCCTTGCCTCCGACGACGCCTCCTTCATCACGGGTGCCATTCTGCCGGTGGATGGTGGATATCTGGCTCAGTAGCGGTCCGACCGTCCCCAGTCGCTGGAGGTCCACTGCCGCGTCCCGGATGAGGCCCCTTCGTATCGGGAGAGTCCGCTTCACCGCGCCCCCGAAAGGGTTTTGATGCCAAGTACCATCCTCAACGATCTTCCGCCCGAGCACGTGGGTGACCGCCTGGAGGAGCGTGTCCGGGCGGCGGTCCTGGCGTCGCGCCGGAAGGTGGTCGCGCTCGATGACGATCCGACGGGCGTGCAGACCGTCCATGACACCGCGGTGCTCACCACGTGGGAGACGCCTGACCTGGCAACGGAACTGCGTCGCTCGCACCCGGTCTTCTTCCTGCTCACCAACTCCCGCAGCCTCCCCACCGCGGAAGCAGCAGCACTCAATCGAACCATCGCCAGCCGGCTCCAAGAGGCCGAGGTACTGGCCCGGGCGGTCGAGCCGGATGCCACGGCCGGCTTCGTCCTCGCCAGCCGGAGCGACTCAACTCTCCGTGGGCACTACCCGGCCGAGACCGACGCCCTCGCGGAGGTGCTTGGGACTGTCGACGGCGTGCTGCTCGCTCCGGCCTTCTTCGAGGGCGGCCGCTACACGATCAACGACGTGCACTACGTCCGCGACGGAGAGCGTCTGGTGCCCGCGGCGGAGACCGAGTTCGCGAAGGACGCCACTTTCGGCTACACCCACTCCGATCTGCCGCACTGGGTGGAGGAGAAGACCGGTGGCCGCATTCCCGCTGCCGATGTTGGATCGCTGTCCATTGCGACCATTCGCGAGGGAGGGCCAGAGCGGGTGGCGGCGCAGTTGATGGAGGTGTCGAGAGGGCAGCCGGTGGTCGTCAACGCGGCGAGCTACGCGGACCTGAGCGTCGTCGTTCTTGGCCTGTTGCGAGCAGAGGCGGCAGGAAAGCGGTTCGTCTATCGGACCGGGGCCTCTTTCGTGCGCGCCCGCGCAGGCCTCCCGGCACCCCCGCTCCTGACGCGGGACGATCTCCTCGGAAGCAATGCTCCACCGGCGCTCCCCGGACTCGTCGTCGTCGGGTCCCATGTTCGCCGCTCGGGAGAGCAGCTGATGCGCTGCTTGGAGCTGCCGGGAGTCGTCGGCATCGAGCTGAGCGTCCCTGAGGTGCTGGGTGACGGGATGACAGGAGATCGGGAGGTCGAGCGGGTCGGGGCCGCCGCCGCGGACGCCCTTCGGAGTGGGCGCACACCGGTGGTCTACACGTCCCGGCGGGTGGAGCAAGCGTCAGAGGGAGATCAACTCGTCATCAGCCGGAGGGTTTCGGCGGCTCTGGTCGCGATCGTCCAGCGTTTGGAGGAGCGGCCAGGATTCGTGATCGGGAAAGGCGGGATTACGTCCAGCGATGTGGGTACGCAGGGGCTAGGCGCACGACGGGCGGTGGTGCTTGGCCAGATCCGGCCCGGCGTTCCCGTCTGGCGCCTGGGGCCGGAGACGCGGTTCCCGGGCCTGCCCTACGTCGTCTTCCCCGGCAATGTGGGGGACCCTGAGACCTTGGCGGAGGTCGTAACCCTGCTGCGGGGGCGGGCATTCTCGGTGGGCAGGTTGTAGAGCGATAGGCCGTCCCTGTTGGTCGGTTCCTCAACCACCGGATCTTGCTGTCAACCCCGCTGGGGAACGCGGAGAAACACGACGCCCGGCCAGGCGGCCGGGCGTCGCGCCGTCTCGGGAGGATGAACAGGCCCGGGTAGGCTAGGAGCCTTCGTCGCCCGAGCCGTCGCCCGTGGCGTTCTGGGTCTCGGGCACCATGTCGGCCGCCGGCTCGTCGCCCGCTGCCTCGGATGCGGCCACCGTCTCCTCGAGGAGCTCCTCCTCAGCCCGCTCGGCGACGAGGTGGGCCAGCATCTCCTCGCCCGCGGTGACCAGTTCCACCCCAGTGGGCATGGTCAGGTCGCTGACGTACAGCGCGTCACCCACCTGGACCAGACCGGAGATGCTGGCGTCGATCTGGTGGGGGATGTCGGTTGGCAGGCCGCGGACATCCACCTCGGTCCGGACGGTGGTCAACACGCCGACCGCATCCGGGCTGGGGTCGTGCAGCACCACGGGCACCGTGGCGGTTAACTCCTTGCGCAGGTTGGGCGCGAAGAAGTCGATGTGGACCGGGGTGTGCCTAACCGGATCCACCTGAACCTCGCGGACGAAGACCGGTTGCCGCCCGCCGTCCCACTGGAGGGTGAAGAGCGTAGAGTGGCCGTTGGTCTGGAAGAACTTGACGAACTCGCGGGTGTCCACGGCCACCGCGACGGCCTCTGGGACCACGGGTCCATAGACCACGCCAGGAGTCCGCCCCTCCCGGCGCAGCCGCTTCACTTGCTTCCCGAGCACGGTTCGCGGCTCGGCCCTCAGAATCAGCTCGTCCATCTGCTGAGACGCCTCCTGACTCCTACTTCCTTCTCGACGCTGCCCGCCGGTTCGGCCAACGCCCCGCGAGAGCGGGTGTTTCAGACGCACGAACGCGGCACCTCGCGCCACGCGATCGGAGATTCTAGCATACAGGCGCCACTCAGCCTCCGCGACGTGGCCCACTTCAAGCGGTTCCCATTCGCTTGACATGGGTTGAATGAGACACGTAGCATACGCGCGATCTTGCAGCCCTTGGTTGGAATCCGTTCTCGCCCAGCGTGACTCGTTCGGCTTCAGTACTCTCTCTGTCAGCGTCGGCGCGAATACGACCCGCACCGCCGTTGCTAGCCTGGACCAGCACTTCCCGTCCCTTCAGTAGATCTCAGTAGATACAGCGAGGCCAGACACCGCTCACCACGCTCGCTTGGACGGTAGACCGCCCGCTCCCCTTCCCGTCCGCGCCCGCGCTCATCTGCAGCATCGAGGAGGGTTCCATCTTGGGCAGGTATCTGATCCGCCGGCTCATGGTTTCGATCGTCACCCTCGTAGCCATCAGCATGGTGGTGTTCTCGATCCTGGCGTTGGCTCCAGGCGACCCGTTTGGCGAACTCGCCACGAACCCGAACTTCAAGCCCGAGACCCGGGAGCGGCTGCGCAAGCAGTTCGGCCTCGACGATCCCCTCCACATCCGCTATCAGAAGTGGGCCACCGAGTACGTCCAGGGGAACTGGGGCGAATCCATTGCCTTCAGGACCTCCGTCCGGTCCTACCTTTTCTCCCGCATCCCGGTCACCTTGGGGATCGTCGGGTCAGCCTTCCTGCTCGGCGTCCTTATCGCCGTCCCGATCGGGGTCATCTCGGCCCTAAAGCAGTACTCTCTGTTTGATCAATTTGCGACCACGTTTGCCTTTCTAGGGTTCAGCTTACCCACCTTCTTCACCGGCTTACTGCTGATACTCGTGCTTAGCGTCAAACTCGACTGGCTCCCCTTCGTCTTCGATTCCCAGGTCGAAGGAGTTTGGCCCAATATCAAGCAGTCGATCATGCCGATCATCGTGCTCGGCCTGGCCGGCTCCGCGCAACTCACCCGCTTCGTGCGGGCCTCGATGCTGGAGACGATCAACCAGGACTACATCCGGACGGCGCGGGCGAAGGGGCTGCGGGAACAGACCGTGGTGCTGTTCCATGCGATGCGCAACGCACTGATCCCGGTGGTGACGATCGTCGCCCTTCAGGTGCCGGAGATCTTCGGCGGTGCCGTGATCACGGAACAGATCTTCCGGGTACCGGGCATTGGCCGGGCGCTCATCGACGCGATCGGCGCAGCGGATACTCCGGTGATCATGGCGATCACATTTGGCGTTGCGGTGCTGGTGGTGTTATTCAACGTCATCGCGGACGTGCTCTACGGGCTGCTCGATCCGCGTATCACGTACACCTAATCCGATCATGCAGCGGCCCGTCCGGCTTGAGACGGACGGGCAACGGTCTGGCCGACGCAGTCCGCACCGAGGAGATGGGCCATGTCACAGGCATCACAGGAAGCGGACTTCACCGTAGCACCGGGCGCCATCGGCGCTGGGCGAGTGGGCACCGCGGAGGTGCCCCCTGATGAGACCGAAGTACGGCCAGGTCGGCTCGGCGGGGGTCGACTGACCAAAGTTCGGAAGCAACGCTCCTTGTGGGGCAACGCTTGGCGCCAGTTCCGCCGCCACAAGCTCGCGATGGCCGGGCTCGTGGTCTTCATTGGCTTCGTCTTCGCCACCTTTGTCGGCACCGCGGTCTACCCCAAGGAAATCGACGAGATCGACTTCAGCATCACCAGCGGCGCCCTCACCTGGGACCATCCCTTCGGCACCGACTCGCTCGGGCAGGACATCCTCGCCAGGATCCTCTGGGGCGGGCGCATCTCGATCGCGGTCGGGCTGACGGCAGCGGCGGTCGCCATCATTCTCGGCACCATGATCGGGGCCATCGCTGGGTTCTTCGGCGGCTTCGCCGACAGCGCGCTGATGCGGATCACCGACCTGTTCATCAGCCTGCCGCAATTGCCGCTGCTGCTGATGATCTCCTATCTCTTCAAGCAGCCCATCGGGGACTTTTTCGAGGACGCTACCGGCAGCAGGACGCTCGGCATCTTCATCCTGATCGTGGTCGTGATCGGGGCGCTGAGCTGGATGCCAACCGCTCGCCTAGTGCGCGCCAGCTTCCTCTCAACCAAAGAGAAGGAGTTCGTCGAGGCAGCCCGCTCCATTGGCGCCACACGCTCCTCCCTGATCTTCAAGCACATCCTGCCGAACGTGATGAGCCCGATCATCGTCGCCGCGACGCTCGGCGTCGGCGCAGCGATCATCACCGAGTCGGCGCTCTCGTTCCTCGGTCTCGGGTTCCCGTCAGACATCCCGACCTGGGGCAGCATGCTCTATGAGGCTAAGGATCGGATCAGCTTTGCCCCGCACGAGGCGATGTTCCCCGGCCTCATGATCTTCCTGACCGTGCTCTCCATCAACTACATCGGCGACGGCCTCCGCGACGCTCTGGACCCCCGTAAGTCGCAATAGTTAGCTCACCGGCAGGAGCAAGAGCGGGGCACGGTATTCCGTGCCCCGCTCCACATGGTGGCAGGGCTGCCGATCATCCGGCATGTGCACGGAGAGGACGGGCTTCGTGGGAACCAGCACCGGCGGCGCGGGTGACGCGATCCTGGCTCAACCGCAAGCCGACACCCCACCCCCGTTCGTCTGGAAAGACTTCAGCCGCTACGTTGAGGTCCATCCCGTTCAGACCGGCTGGCTGGTGCTCTGGGGGCGCTACGAGGAGCAGGGCAAGCGCAAGATCCTCTTCGGCAACCGCACCTACCCCACCTTGGAGGGCGCGCGCCGCCGTTGTGCCGATGCGGTGCTGGAGCTGACCCGCAAGCCCGCCCTAGTCGCCGAAGCTCTGATGTTCTTCGACCGCTTCCCCTTCCCCGACCATCGGCCCATTGATCTGCCGGATCCGCTATAACGAACGCGCGCGCTCGCGGATCGTCACGCCTCATTCACCGAGACCCCTTCCAGGTAGGGGCGGCGCATGCGTCGCCCGATTGCTAGCCCCGCGGGCGAGGCATGCCTCGCCCCTACCAGGCGAACTACCGTTGATGGACGACGAGGGCGTGTTCCGACGGGAGCCGAGTTCGTCTTATCCGGCTGCCCAGCGGGCGCCGTCCGCCACCAGCCAGACGAACCGGTACGGCGCCAGAATCAGGTCGGCTTCGCCGTCGACAGGCTCGCCTGTGACCAGGTCGATGAATCCGTAGGCAAGCCCATGGAGGCGGAGCTGATTCGCGGCCACTCGCTGCTCTTGCTCCGTGACGTTAGCGAAGGCGAGGGCACGATGCCCACCACCGTGCCGGACGTAGCCGAAGACGTGGTCGTTGCCCGGATCCACGATCTCGGTCTCCGCCCCCCCGAAAACAGGGTTCGTCCGCCGGATGCCGATCAGGCGGGCAAGCTCGGTGAACACCCGGC
>JALYMD010000655.1 GCA_030773875.1 Chloroflexota bacterium
GCAGTGGCCCGGGCCCGAGCCGATATCCTGGCTGCCCTGCTGCGGCTCGCGCTGCGGGAGCGCCTGCTCGGCGTCGCGGCCGCCGTAGAGGGAACGCGAGCGGCTTTGCTTGACCTCGCGGCCGCACACGCCGTCACCCTGATGCCCGCCTACAGTGGCGGCCAGGCTGCGCAGCCGACCACCTTCGGGCACTTCCTGGGCGGTGTCGTCGCGCCCCTCGGCCGCGCGGCCGGGCGGGTCAGCGCCGCCTACGCCGAGGTGAACCGCAGCCCGCTCGGGGCGGTCGCCCTCGCCTCGACTAGTCTCGGGATCGACCGCGAGCGGGTGGCGGCGTTGCTCGGGTTTGACGGGCTGGCGGTCAACACCTACGACGCGGTGGCGGCTACGGACCACGTCGCGGCGGCAGCGAATGCGGTCGCTGGGATCGCCTCCTCCCTGGGCCGGTTTCTGGCCGAGTTGCTGGCCTGGCTCCGAACGGAGCCGACCAGCTTCCGCCTCGGGGACGCCTGGCTGGGGCACGACCCGGCGTTGCCGCAGTTACGCGCCCCGGTGGGCGTCGAGCGCCTGCTCCTGGCGGTGCGGCGGGTTGAAGCGGATGCCACCGCCCTGGTTTCGTTGAGCCGGGACGCGGGGTACGGACCGGTCGGCGCCGCGACCGATCTGCTGGAGCAGACGGCACGGGTGGTTCTCGAGGGCGCCGCGGACGTGGCGACCCGAACCACGGAGTTGCTTGGCGACCTGGAGGTGAACCGGGCCTACCTCGCCAACCGGGCCGGCCGCGCCCACACCACCAGCGGCGACCTGGCCGATTTCCTGATGACCGAAGAGAGGTTGGAGCCGGCCGCCGCCCGCAACGTCGCGGCGCTGACGGTGGCCCGCGCGATCCCCTCGGGCGTCGAGGTGAGCGGCATCACCCCGGAGATGATCGACGCCGCCGCGCTCGCGGTGATCGGCCGGGAGCTCGGGGTCGAGGTGGAGCAGATCAGCCGCCACCTCGCGCCCCGCCGCTTCATCGAGCGGCGGACGGCGACCGGATCGCCCTCCCCCGCCGCCACCCGCGCCTACCTCGACCAGGAGCGGCTCCGCCTCGGCGCAGACACCCGCTGGAGGGAAGAAGCCTCCGCCCGGATCTCCGCCGCCTTCGCGGAGTTGGATCGGATCGGCGCCGAGGTCAGCGCTCGCTGACCTCGACGTCCAAGCCGGGTTTCCTCGCCCCGCTCCTCCCTCCGCGCTCGGTCCCTTATCCCCGCTCGCCCCGGCATCCTAGCGATGGTGCCACGGGACGCAACGCGAACGGCCCCGAGCGGAATGCCCGAGGCCGTTCGCAGGGTGACGCACGAACCAGCCGGGTCTAGGTGGCCGGCGTGGCTGCCATCGAGGTCGCCATATCTCCCGTGAGCGGCTCGACGCCACCGCCCAGCAGCACCAGCGGGTTATCCCCCTCGTTGCGGAAGTCGGCGACCGTCCCTGGGTGGTAGAACACCCCGTCGCCGGCCTGCAGGGTCACCTCCTCACCCGCTCCCACCATCTCGGTCTCGGGTGCCTCCGGGCCGGGCGTCGCCGTCGTGATCCCCCGGATGATCTCCACCTGGCCTTCACTCACGGTCAAGCTCGCGGTGCCCGCCTCGACAACCCCGAACTCCGGACCCGGGTGTGGGTGCGCCGGAATGCTGGCTCCCGGCTCCAGGATGAGACGCCCAATGCCCATGGCGGCGGGACCGGCTGGCAGCTGGTCGGCTTGACCAAAGGCCAGGCCCTGGAAGCTGAGTCCTACCAGGGCTCCCTCGTCCGCCAGCGGCGTCCCCTCTGTCCCCGGCGTGGCCGCGGTGGGAGTCGCGGCGTTCGCTGCCCCCACCGGTTCGATGACGGCCGCGAGCAACACCACCGGCACGGCTCCAGCGTTGCGAATCTCGCCGGCGACGAAGGGCGGGAAGAGCGCGGAGTCACCGGGCCCCAGTTGCGTCTCGACGCCACCCACGGCGACTTCCCCGGCGACCGGTGTGCCCGCAACCGCCACCCGCGTCACCCGCACGTCGGTGACCGCCCGGAAGGTCATGGTGCCAGACTCCACCGCGACCAGGGCAAGCGAGGGGTCGGTCGGGTCGAGGGGAAACGTCGCGCCGGACTCGAAGGTGAAGCGGGCAAAGAAGACATCCGCCGGGGCCGGCGGCAGCTCTGCCACCACCGCCTGGGCCAATGGCGTGAAGGCGACGCCCGGCGGCAGTCCCACCCCCTCGGTGGCGGGCGTGGCCTCCTGCGCGAGGGCGAGCGGGGATCCGACGAGGGCGAGGGCGAAGAGTGCAACCACCACCGCGATGAGGCGTCTCACAGGTGTTCCCTCCCGAGAAGTGACCGGCCGCCCCACCGGCGGCCGCAGGGCGCGATCATACGCCGGTCGCCACGACTACACAACGCACACCGAACAGCCCCGAGCGTGACGCCCGAGGCCGTTGCGCGGTGTCGTCTGTTGCCCGTTAGCGGTCACACGCCAGCTGCGATCCACCGCTCGGTTAAGGCGCCAGCGCACCGGGGATCAAGACCGAGCCGTCCCTCGTTAGGGGGTCGTCGTCGGGCATTCGTAGTCGCCAGGAGCGGCCTGTTCACCCCGTTCGCAGCCAGCGATCGTCTGCGGCTGGAGGGGGACAGCGAGCGTGGGGGCAGCCATCGCCGCCAGCAGGGCCAGGGCCGCGACCACGTCCAGGACATAGCGCTTCATCGAACGCTCCATCTCCTTCAGTTGTCGCTCGTGGCACATCCCGCTACGCCAGGGTCCTTGCATGCTAAACCGTGCCGGACCGCGGGTCAATCCCCAGGAACTCCCCCCGATCACTGCCCCCCTGATCGGGGAAAACGACGAGGCGAACGGCCCCGAGCGAAATGCCCGAGGCCGTGGGAAGGAACGAGGAGGAGCGCGCGGACGACAGCCCTACGCGGCCGCAGGTCGGAACAGGCCACGCAGCGTTCCTAGGGGCAGCACCCGACGAGAAGCGCGGACCGACGGGACCACGGTGCGGGCACGACGAGCGAGCGTGAGATGGTGTTCCCGCTCTGCCGCGACAAGCACATCCCGACCGTGAGCCGTCGCAATCTTGCGGGCATCAAGGTAGGTGAGAGAGACGAGCGACATGGCGACGGCCTCCTGGTGTGTGGCGGCAGGGGGGAGCAGTCGCTCCGGCCCAGCACCACGATAGGCGGCGCGAGCGGCAGAGATGCGACGCGACCGTCACGATGCGGTCACGCCATCCAGCGACGGCGTAGGCCGCCCGCTGCCGGACCCGGCCGCGACGAGCCGGACCGGGCAGGCCTCGGCATCAGCGGGCTATCCCCGGGTGACGAGAAGCTCCCGGGCGACGTAGCCGGCGGTGCCCTTGGCGTCCTCGACCGGCAGCCAGACGAGGCCGTCACCCGCCTCGGCCGGGCCGGTGACGGTCACCTCCTCCCCCTGCCCGAGCACGGCGACGACGGCAGCGCTGGTCGACGGGGCGGCGCGCAGGTTGACGCCGGCCCCGACCACGACCGCGGTCTCCCCCGCTACGACAGCGGTCGATGCACCGTCACGGCTCGCACCGTCCTCCTCGACTGGGACATCGGCGGCGTTCCCCGTGACGCCCACACGCGTCGCCCGGACGACCGTGCGGGAGAGGTACTCACCGGTGGCGGCGTCGAACGCGCCTCCGCAGGTGATCAGGGTCAGGGACGGGTCGTCCGTCGGACCGACGATCTCATTGAGGTCCTCCACCGTGAGGTCGGCCACGGTGTAGGTCTCCATCCAGTCCACGGCGTAGGTGTAGACCGTGTCGTCCTCGCCGATGACCTGAATCTCCTCGCCCTGGCTCAGATCCTTCAGGTGGTAGAAGACGGCAGGGCCGACGTCCCAGTAGTCGACGTGGCCGGCCATGACGGTGTTGCCCTCCTCCCCGGGCTTGGCGGTCTCCTGGTACCAGGAGACGACCCAGGGGCCGGTCGGATCCTGCATCACCCCGTCGACGATCTCGACCGTCTCGACCTCGGCGTCCACCCGGGCCTTGTCGATCCGGATCGCGGACGGCAGGACGCCGCGGACCGGCTCGGCCGGTGGGTTGAGCCCGAGCGGGCCGGCGTGCAGGCCGCCGGTGATCGGCTTGTCGTCCCTCGGTGCGACCGTCACCGCGTCGGCGGTCGCCACTGTGGTCAGGAGCAGGGCAAGAAGGAGCGCCGCCAACATCATCGGCCGCGCGATTCGCTGCGGGCGGCGGACTGCGGTGACCCCGCGACCGCCGGAAGGGTTCGTCGTCTGCATGATGATCTCCAAGTCCGCCTCAGGTGGCGGCGCTGACCGGCGACACCACCGGTGGTTCGCGGTGCGCTCGGCCGGGGTGTGAGGGTTCGACATGAGGACCCGGGTGCTGCACGACGAAGCGCAGCACCCAGGTCGTGCGGGTAGCTCTCCTCTCCAGCGAGGCTAGGCTTCGCGCCGCCCGGTCAGCTTGTAGGTGCCGACCAGACCCGCCAGGCTGGCGACGCTGAG
>JALYMD010000656.1 GCA_030773875.1 Chloroflexota bacterium
GGCCGACCAGCGGTCAAGGTTCCGGTCTTGTCGAAGGCAACGGCGCCCACGCTAGCAAGGGCTTCAATGGCAGCGCCACCCTTGAAGAGCACTCCGCGCCGCGAGGCCGAGCCAATGGCTGCTACGACCGCCACCGGGGTTGAGATGACCAACGCGCACGGGCAGGCCACGACGAGCAGCACCAAGGCCTTGAAGAGCCAGCCACGGAAGTCGCCTAAGACGAGGGGGACCACGGTCGCAATGAGGAGCGCCGCGGCGACGACGATCGGGGTGTAGACCGCCGCGAAGCGATCGACGAAAGCCTGGGCCGGCGCCTTGGATGCCTGGGCCTCCTCCACCATCGTGATGATCCGGGCCAACGTCGTGTCGCTGGCTGGCTTGGTCGAGCGAACCTCGAGCAAGCCGTCTCCGTTGATGCTGCCGGCGAAGACGACGCTCGCAGGTTCCACCTCGACGGGAATGGACTCACCTGTGATCGTGGCTTGATCGAGGGCCGACCGGCCGATTAAAACCTCGCCATCGACCGGCACGCGATCTCCTGGCCGTACGATGACCACTTCGCCGACGGCCACGTCGGGGACCGGGACGCGTACCTCGCCCCCTGCACGCTTCACGGTTGCTTCCGCCGGGGCGAGCCTGACGAGGGCGTGGATCGCACGGCGAGTGCGTTCCACCGTCAGCGTCTGGAGCGTGAGGCCGATGGCGAACAGGATCAAGACGGAAGCGCCTTCGTCCCAACGGCCAATTGCCACGGCGCCCACGGCAGCGACGCTCATCAGCACGTTCATGTCGGCCCGGTGGGCCTTCAGCGCGTACCAGGCCGAGCGAGTGATTGGGTAACCAGCGACGGCCATCGCGAAGAGGTAGGGCCAAGCGCTGATGACGCGCTCCGTCCCGGCCCGCTCGAGGCCGAAACCGACCGCCCAGAGCAGTGCGGCCACGATTGTCTCAATCAGCCGCCGCTGACGCCACCATCGGTGTGCTCTAGCCGGAGTAATGCCCGTGGATCCGTCGCGGGGGGCCGCCCTGTAGCCAGCCTGCTTCACCGCATCGACCACTGCGTCCTGGCCGAACTCCGGGCCCTGTCGTTCGACGGTCAACGTCGCCGCACCGAAGTTCACGGTTGCCGTCGCGACGCCAGGCAGCCCCTGGACGCCGGCCTCGATCGTCTTGGCGCACTCGCTGCAGTCCATGCCGGACACGTCGAAGATCCACCGGCCGTCATTTTCCGGCAGCGTAGGAGCCTCTCGGACTCCGTATCCGAGCGCCCTGACCCGCCCGACCAGATCCTCCTGCTCGACTGAAACCGGATCGTAGATCACGTCAGCCATGCCGTTGGCCACGCTCACCTTGGCAGACTGCACTCCCGATATCGACACCAGCGAAGCCTCTAGCGTCTTCGCGCAGCCGCCGCAGTCCATCCCGGTCACTTCCAAGCGACAGGTGGCTCCCGCCTGCATGGTCGAGGCCGGCCCGTGCGTGGAGGACGGCACCACGTTGGTGGCCCAGTCATCTCGAGTCACGATTCCACCTCTTCGGTTCGGTGGTTGATGTGGTCGAGCGCCTGGCCGTAGAGCGCGGCGACGTGGGAGTCGTCGAGCGCGTAGTAGGCGAGACGTCCGTCCCGGCGAGGGCGGACAAGGCCGAGTGAGCGGAGCAGGCGCAGGTGGTGGGAGACCGCCGACTCGCTGTGCCCGACCGCGGCGGCTAGATCGCAGACGCAGAGCTCGCGCTGGGCCAACGCCGCCACGATACGGAGACGGGTGGGATCGCCGAGAGCGGCAAACAGCTCGCCCAATGCCGCGAGCACGGGCACCGGCGGTAGAGTGGCCCGGGCCTCACGAACTGCGTCGACGTGGACCACCCGCTCTTCGCACGCAAGATGGGTTAACGCCACCAGTTGATCCTGCTTGCGCGGTCGCGCCATCGTGTGGCCCTTTCGCCTCAAGAGTCATCCGTGATGTGTGAATAACAACTCAGACGTCGTATGGAGTATATCACCAGGGGACCCGGGGTAGGGTCTGGGCTTGGAGTTCCAGGCCCCGGAACCTGATTAATAGAGCCGCTCGGATGAGGGTTTCGGAAGGAGAGACGATGCGGCAACTGCTGGCGACGGGATCTGGTCAACGAGCCTGTCGAAATCGAGGATGGCAGTTGAGAGACTTGCATGGTGCGCGGGGATGCCGAGTGCAGATTGGGGTCCGCCTTATGCCGACCCCTGGCGGAGCCATTGGGTAACGATGGACGGGCTCTCTGCGGCTTTAGTGGCCGTGGTTCTTGGTGAACCCCTGGATGACAACGAGAGGGGCGAAACCGCCGAAAATGCTTTCGCCTGCTGGCTCTGAGCCCGATGGCCTGAGTGTCCGACGGGGATTTGCTGAAGACTTGGCCTCCCGCTAACCCCTTCCCATCGCTTCCATCCCCTCACGCTTAGCGGACGCCTGGGGTGCAGGCACCGACGCCATTGCGTCCAGCATCTCCTGCATCTGCTGGACTTCCGACGCCTGAGCCTGCGCGATCGCCCGCGCCAGCCGGCGAACCTCATCGCGGCCGGCGCGCTCCAAGGCTGCCTGCGCCATGGAAACGCCGCTCTGATGGTGCCGGATCATCAAGCGAAGAAACTCAGCGTCGGCTTGGGCAGGAGGGAGACGTTCAAGCTGCTCGATCTCCTCACGGCTCGCCATGCCGGGCATTCGGCCGCTAGTCGGATGACCCATCCAGGCCATCGCCGGCTCCGCGCCCGTCGGTGGGAGGCCCCAGACATCGAGCCACCCGAGCATCATGCCGCGCTGCGTGGCCTGGCTCTGCACGATATCCGTGGCGAGATACTTGATGGCTTCGTTTTCGGTCCGATCACGGGCGATCAAGGCCATCTCGACCGCCTGTTCGTGGTGGGTCGCCATGTCCCTGGCGAAGCCGGCGTCCACGGAATCGTCACCGGGGACACGCGGCCAAAGTTGCCAGGCAAGCACCGCTGCTCCCGCTACAAGGGCGCCGATCAGGAGGACCGGGAACAGGGACCACGGTCGGAGACTCGCCGTTTCCTCAGTCACGTCCGCTTCGGCGCGTACGGCTTCGGATACGTTGCCCGTCACCTAGACAGTTGCGTCCGTCCCGCCGGTGCATGCCGCCCCAGGTTCGGGGGCATCCGGGCTCTGCCGGAACTTGCGAATGAACTGGTCAAGCTTTTCGTCGTCCACCGCCGGAAGTTGAAGCTGCTGGTTCCACGCCGATGCGACGACGTTCACGCCCTCGGGCAGGTTTGGATAGGGGCTGACAAGGATGTACGTTTGGTCGTCGACCCGCTGGCGCAGATTGTCCACCTGCTCCTGAGGAAGGTCCGGCCGGTAGGTGATCCAGACCGCGCCATGCTCAAGCGAGTGGACCGCGTTCTCGGAGCGAATGGGTGCCGGGTAGAACCCGCAGTTTTGCCAAACTGGGTCATGGCGGCCGCCCACCGGCGGATTTTCGGCGTAGGCGACAACTTCGCCCGGTTGCTGGGTGTGTTCTCCGCCAGCGTACTGATACGTCTGGGGCCCTTCGGGGACTCGATTCACGCGTGCGTCCTCAAT
>JALYMD010000657.1 GCA_030773875.1 Chloroflexota bacterium
GTCCAGATCGAGGCGATCCCCGTCCTGGGGGACGCCGAGCCGCCGGTGGCCCTGCGCGCCGGCGAGGACCACGCTCTGCCCACTGGTGCCGGCCTCGCCTTCGCCGACCTGTCCTTCTGCGACCTGACCGGCGCCGACCTCTCCGGCGCCAACCTCTGGGGCACCGTCCTGGCCGGGGCCAACCTGGCCCACGCCGCCCTGAGCGACTCCTCCCTGAGCGACGCCACCCTGGGCGGTGCCACCCTGTCCGGGTATGGGTACCACGCCTGACGCAACACGACCTGCCCGGACGGGACCAACAGCGGCGCCGCAGACGGCGACGGGTCCAAGCTGGCGCGGACGATTGCCGACCTGGCCGGGGCCGAACGGGTGGCGGCCGCCCACGTCGCCGAAGCCCTCCAGTAGCGCCCGCGGCAGTTGACGGGCTGAGGGGTGGCGGGCAACCGCGTCATGGATTTCCGCTGGGGGAGCGCAGCCCCTGGTTGTTGCCAGAAGCGGAGCGAGTAGGGATACTGCCGGCTCGGGACGAGGACAGCAGGCGGCCGAGTCAGCATGAGCAGGACTCCTGCCGACCCAATCCACCCCCAGCCGTCGAGGCCGATCTTGCTCCCCGTGAGGAGCGAGACGGCCCGGCTACCCGTGGCCTTCACCCCGCTCGTGGGTCGGGAGCGCGAGGTCGGGACAGTCGACGGACTATTGATGCGGGAGGATATCCGCCTCGTCACCCTGACCGGCCCCGGCGGTGTGGGCAAGACCCGGCTCGCCCTCAGGGTCGCTGAGGAAGTGGCGGCCGTCTTCGGCGACGGCGTTGCCTTCGTGCCCCTCGCGGCCGTCACCGATCCAGATCTCGTGCTTCCCGGGGTCGCCCAGGCGCTGGGCGTCGATCAGGCCGGCGACCGGCCGTTAGGGGAGCAACTGGCTTCTGTGCTTCGCGAGCGGCACCTGCTCCTCCTGCTCGACAACTTCGAGCAAATCGTCGATGCAGCGCCGCTCGTCACCGATCTCCTGGCGGCCTGCTCCAAGCTGAAGATGCTTGTCACCAGCCGCGTGATGTTGCGGATCTCTGGCGAGCACGTCTTCCCCGTCTCACCCCTCGCTCTGCCCGATCCAGGGGAGGGCGTGACGGCGGAGCGGGTGGGGCGGGCGGAGGCAGTCCAGCTCTTCCTGGCCCGCGCGGCGGCCGTGCGGCCCGGCTTCGCCTTGACGGACGAGAATGCGCCAATGGTAGCCAACATTTGCCGTCGTCTCGATGGGTTGCCGCTCGCCGTCGAGTTGGCGGCGGCGCGCAGCAACGTGCTGCCACCGGCAGCCTTGCTGGCTCGGCTCGGTCGGCGCCTGCCGACGCTCACGGGGGGGCCGCGGGACGCTCCGGCCCGTTTGCGGACGATGCGCGACGCCATCGCCTGGAGCCACGGCCTCCTCTCGCCTGAGGAACGTATCCTCTTTGGGCGCCTCGCGGTCTTCGCCGGCGGGTTCACCCTGGAGGCGGCCCAGGCAGTCGCGGGGAGTGGTGGCGAGGTGCTGGACGGAGTGTCATCCCTCGTCTGCGCAAGCTTGCTGCGCCAAGAGGGGGGGCCGGACGCCGAGCCGCGCTTCACCATGCTGGAAACGATCCGGGAGTATGCCCTGGAGCGGCTGGAGGTGAGTGGGGAATCCGAGGCGGCGCGGCAGACCCATGCCACCTACTACCTCGCGGTTGCCGAGCGGCTGGCCGCGGAGCTCTACGGGCCGGATCAGGGTCGCTATCTGGAGGCGTTGGAGCGCGAGCACGATAACTTCCGCGCCGCCCTCGCCTGGTCCTTTGAACAGGAAGATCCCCTGGATCCGAAGCTTGCCGTCGCACTCGGCTGGTTTTGGCGACTCCACGGTCACCTCCGAGAGGGTCGGCTATGGCTGGAGCGGGCAGTGTTGGATCCGGGCGGTCTGGAACCGGCCGCCCTCGCGCGGGCGACCGAGTGGCTTGGGGGGTTCGAGGAGGAGCTGGGCGAAGCGACTCGGGTCCGTGCCCTCTACGAGCGTAGCCTCACGATCAGCCGTGAGATCAGGGATTGCGCTGGGATGGCGAGCGCAATCTACGTCTTGGGGTTGTTAGCCTTCAACCAGGGGGACTACCTGGGGGCACAGCCCCTCTTTGCCCAGAGTCTCTCGCTCGCCCGCTCCATCGGCGAAAAGCGAGCCATCGCGCGAGCGCTCATGATGCTCGGCGCCACATCTTTGGCACGGGGAGACATCCATGGGGCTCGACCTCTGCT
>JALYMD010000658.1 GCA_030773875.1 Chloroflexota bacterium
AGGTGCGGTTCCAGCGCCGCCCACTGCTCGTCGGTCAGTTCTCGGTCTCGGCTCATCTCCCAACGTTACCACGCCTTTGAAGACACACCCTAGCCAGCTGTGCTGGAAGTGGGTTCGCCCATTCGTGAACTTCCGCCACCATGGACCCACCAATTACGATTCGGCTAGAGTGCTTCACGGGTGGGAGGGCAACCTTGTCACCATTAGTTAGAGACGCCGGGGTCGCGCCTGGACCAAGCATCGAGGGCGGAGACGGTGAACAGCGTGGAAATGGAAGACAACGCACAGCAGCGACTGCGTCAGGCCAAGGCATTTGTGTTCGACATGGACGGCGTGCTCTACCGGGGCGGTGAAGTCCTTCCCGGCGTCGTCGATCTGCTAAACGCCTTGGAGATCCGGCAGAAGCCTTATATGTTGGCCACCAACAACTCGATGGCCTCCCCGTCAGACTATCAGGCTAAACTCGAGGCCATGGGGATCGAGGTACCCGCGGAACGGGTGCTCACCGCGGGCACGGCGACCAGGGACTACCTGCGGGAGTCCTTGCCGGAGAAAGCCGGAATTTTCGCGGTCGGGATGCCCGCTCTCCGCGAGCAACTCTTCTCCCAGACGGGGTTTCGACCGGTGCAGTACGGGGAGGAGCAACCCGACGCGGTGGTCGTCGGGCTCGATCTCGCCTTCACCTACGACAAGCTGAAGTCGGCCACCCTGGCGATCCGTAACGGCGCCCTCTTCGTCGCCACCAACGCCGACGCCACCCTGCCGACCGAGAACGGATTGGTGCCCGGGGCGGGCAGCATCGTGGCTGCGATCGCCACCGCCAGCGGTCGCGAGCCCACAATCATCGGCAAGCCGTCACCGCAGATCCTAGAGAAGGCCGCTCAGCACATGGGAGCCCATCCTCGGGACGTGGTGATGATTGGAGATCGCCTCGACACCGATATCCTCGCCGGGCATCGAGCAGGCATGCTCACCCTTCTCGTGCTCACCGGAGTCTCGACTCGAGAGGAGATTGCAGAGTCGCCGGTTCTTCCCGATCTCGTCTTCACAGACCTCCGCTCGGTCCTTGAGGCGCTGGTAGTTGAGCCCGTGGAGCGACAACCGTGAACACCGCGGCTGAGCAAACCCTGGAACGGCTTTATGCGGCGGATGCCGACGAGCGGGCGGCGAACCTTCCATCAGCACAACGGACCCGCAACGTCGACCGTGATACCGGCCACTTCCTGCGTCTGTTGGCGACCAGCGTTGGAGCCCGGAGGATTCTGGAGATCGGCTCCTCCAACGGCGTCTCGACGATTTGGCTCGCGCTCGCGGTGCAGGACACGGGTGGTGAGGTGATTGGCACGGAGGTGCTTCCGGCTCGGGCCGCTGAGGCAAACGCAAACCTCGAACGGGCCAGACTCAATCGGATCGCTCGAGTGGAGGAGGGAGACGCCAGGTCCATTGCGGCCAGCCTACAAGGACCTTTTGATCTCGTGTTCATTGACGCCGAGAAGGACGATTACATCGACCACTTCGCCGCGACGATCCATTTAGTACGACCAAAGGGTCTCGTCCTCGCGGACAATGTTCTTTCCCACGACCTCACCGCCTATCAGGAGATGCTCCATCAGCGGGCGGACGTCACAACCGTCACGATTCCAATTGGCCGCGGCCTGGAATACACGTTGAAGCTCTGAACTGATCGCCAGGAGATAGACGTCGGAGGCCCGTGCCAGGGAAGGATTTTCGGGCTCGGCGATGCGAGGGTAAGTTAACAAGCATTCGCCTGCCCGACCCGCACATCGCTCCGTCGTGTCGAGCCGCACCTGCAACTCCATACAAGCCGACGAATAAGCGTGGCCTCGCCCCCGTTGGGCACCGCTGACAAGACGGCAAGACCTGGCGGAGATTCTCAACTCTGCCTCCCTTATCATTCCGCACATCCACCCCTGTCAGTCGGAACTCGCAATATGGCCTACCCAACCGCGGCCCCTCGTCCAACCCGCCCGGTAGTGGTCCGGCGCCGTGGTACCGGCGAGGAGCATGTGCCAGGCGTTGAGCTTCAATGGGCCAAACGTTGGGTCATGCGAGAAGCCATAGACGGGGGCAGGGTCGAAGCCGAGGGGCGACGGGGCGGCCCCGAACAAGCCCCAGAGGCGGCGCCGCTCGATCAGGTCGTCCACCCATACGGCAGCTCATTCAGCATAGACCGGATGCCAAACGTGGGTGACGTAGTCCAGGGAGAGGCAGAGGCTCCTCGCGAGGCGCGCCACCTCCGGGGAGCTGCGGAACGGGGTGACCCACACGATCTGCCTCTCCCGCAGCGGGTGGAGCAGTCAGGTCGCCGGGCGGACGGGCGTCCACCATTGCAGCCACGCACCTAACCGCCCGGTGCGCCCGCTCAACGAACTCGGCCTCAATCTTGGCGAACGTGTCTATGCGCATGAATGCAGGACTCTCTTCGGCGCCCACGGTACGACCTCGACGAATCGGGACCGGGGTAAAGATGAAGACACCCTTGTCTTCACCTTGGATCGAGCCACCTTTGAGCAGAGCCCTCGCCCGCCGCTCCGGCAGAGCAACACTCCCATGACCATCTCACCGGCGCTTGGGAAGCGTCGGTCACTCCTCGTCCCTAGCGATGGAGCCTATGCCCCCCGAGCAGGCATCACCCCTCCATTCTGCAAGGGGCGTCGCAAGTTGCGGATACAGCCGTTTGACACAGCCCATGACTCACCGTAGGATGGCGCCGTCGTACCAACAAGGCACGGAGCATCACCGTGGAAAAATGCCTCGTGAACAACCCCACCCCGGGGATCTTCACCGTGTCGCGTCCGGGCGCCATGCCCTGTGTCGGCACTGCTCCCATCAACTGGAACAACGGTGATCTCCCCGACTGGCGAGCCCCTGTCCCGTTCCCTGCGATCCTGGATGAGATGGTCGAGGCAGGATATACGGGCACGGAGTTTGGGGCGAAGTTCCCATCGGACCCCGCGGAACTGCAGGCCGCGCTTGCTCCTCGTGGCCTCCGTCTTTCCGGCGCTTACCAGTGGCTACACCTTCGGAATGACGACCGGCTAGAAAGCGAGCGGGCTGACCTTGAACGTCTCCTTGCTACGCTCGCGGCAGTAGGTTGTGTCGACCTCATCGTTGCCGACGCTATGACGCCGGAGCGCATTGCGCTCGCCGGTCACGTTCCACCGGATGGTAGTGCGGGACTGAAGGATGACGAGTGGCGGCGACTCGCGCGCAACGTCACGTCCGTAGCGCGGCAAGCAGCTGGTTGGGGTATCCGCACTCACTATCACAACCACGTCGGTACCTTCGTTGAGACGCCATCCGAGCTTGACCGCCTGTTGAGCTGTCTGGATCCCGCGACCATCGACCTCTGCTTCGACACCGGTCATTACGCTTATGGCGGTGGCGACCCGACGGCCTTTGTGGCCGCGCATCATGACCGCATCGGCTACCTCCATCTCAAAGATGTCTGCCCGACAGCGCTGGCGGAAGCTCGGGAGCAGGGATGGAGCTTTCTTGAAGCACTCCGCCACTGCATCTTTTGCGAGTTTGGTGACGGTATCGTCGACATTCCGCTGGTCGTCGATACGCTTCGCACGTCGGGGTACGCTGGGTGGATTGTCGTCGAGCAGGACACGAGCGCTCGTCCTCCCAGCGAAAGCGCGGCGGCCAGCCGACGCTACTTGCGCGAGCTTTGCGGCATTTAAAGCGAGCCGGCTTCCACGAGGCCATGATGATCCGAAAGTGAGCAGACGGGATGACGATGCGAGCCGAACGTGAGATCGCTTCCCTGAGCGACGAAGAACGGCGTTCCATCCCTGAGTTGACCGCGTTGAGTGCCGAGGCGAGACGGTTGATCGTCCGCTCCGTCCATCGCGCCGGGGCTGGTCACCTCGGGGGACCGCTCTCGGCCGCCGACCTCCTTATCTCGCTCTACTTCGACGTCCTCCGGATCGACCCGAGTCAGCCCGACTGGCCGCAGCGGGACCGCTTCATCCTCAGCAAAGGCCACTCCTCGATCGGGCTCTACGCCGTCCTCGCAATGCGCGGCTTCTTCCCAATCGAGGAACTTGACACGTTCGATCAGATCGACTCCCGTCTTCAGGGTCATCCCGATATGACGAAGCTACCCGGACTGGACATGTCCACCGGGTCCCTCGGGCAGGGCCTCTCGCCCGGTGTCGGTATGGCGCTGGGCGCGCAGCTCCGCAACCTGCCGTTTCGCACCTGGGTAATGCTCGGCGATGGAGAGATCCAGGAGGGGCAGATCTGGGAGGCGGCCTTCACGGCCGCCCGCTACGAACTTGACAACCTCATCGCCATCCTCGACTTCAATGGTCTTCCCCAGTTCGGTTGGCCGCAGGCCGGCGGGTTCACCCGTAACCGCCCCATCGACGACCCGGCCGCAAAGTTCTCCGCCTTTGGGTGGCACGTGATTGAATGCGACGGGCATGACCATGGGAGCATTCGCGCTGCATTCGACGAGGCGACGATCCACCGAGGGCAGCCAACGCTGGTCCTCGCCCACACGGTCAAGGGCAAGGGCGTCTCCTTCATGGAAGGCGATTTCAACTGGCACGCCAAGGTGCCGACCGACGCCGAGCTGCAACAGGCCCTGGCCGAGTTGCACGCCACGGTCTCCCATCCACAACCGGAGGCGTGAGGTGATCGACGCGACCACACTTGTTTCCCCCATAAGCATGGGTAACCCGGTGGCCATGCGCGAGGCATGGGGCCAATGCCTCGTGGACCTCGCCCACCGGTATTCCGACCTGCTGGTCCTTGATGGTGACCTTGCCAACTCCACTCGCGCCGATATCTTCGCCGCCGCGTACCCGGACCGCTTCCTTGAGATGGGCATCGCGGAGCAGAACATGATCGGCGTCGCTGCCGGGCTGGCCACCGTCGGCTATGTCCCCTGGATCAGCACCTTCGCCGCCTTTCTCGCCAAGCGGGCTCTGGATCAGATTCGCGTCGTCGTGGCCCAGCCTGGGTTGAACGTCAAGCTCTGCGGGAGCTATAGCGGCATCCTCACCGGCAAGACAGGAAAAACGCACCAGGCTGTCCAAGATCTCGCCGTCTTCCGCTCCATGCCGGGCGTCGTCACGATTGCGCCCGCCGATGCGGTGGAGCTTCGCGGGGCCATGGACGCGATGATGGAGATGACCGAGCCTGTTTATCTCCGTCTCACTCGGGATCCGAGCCCGACGATCTTTCCTCCCGATCACCGTTTCCAACTCGGCCGCGCCGTCCTCCTGCGTGAGGGACGAGACGTTGGGCTGATCGGAACGGGCGTGCAGACGCTTCGTGTGCTGGAGGCAGCGGAGTTGTTGGCCACAGAAGGGGTAGACGCGGCGGTGCTACATCTTCCCACGCTCAAACCGCTCGATCTCCACGCGATCATCCAGCTGGCGGACCACACCGGAGGCATCGTCACAGCGGAGGATCATTCGGTCATTGGAGGGCTGGGCAGCGCGGTCGCGGAAACACTGGCCGAGCTGCGCCCCACTCCCATGCGTCGCGTCGGATGGCAAGACGTCTACGGCGAATCCGGGCCAAACGATGCTCTCCTGGAGAAATACGGCCTCACTTCCGGGCACGTCGCGGCAGCGGCCCGTGAGCTGCTCCAGTCCCGGCGATGAGAGCGCCAAGACGTGCCATCGGTCCTGCTCCCGCCGTGCAGATCGGCCGCCCACTCCTCGGCCGAGAAGGCTGGGCACGGCGGGTGGGACGGCACGAACTAACCCCCGCCATCAGACTTTGACGTGACGTTGGAGAGCATCATGCCGGAGCGAGTTCGGGTCGCGCTGATTGGGGCGGGCCGCATCGGCCTGCGTCATGCCCGCACCCTTGCCACACGAGTGCCCCGAGCAGATCTGGTCGCTGTCGCAGACGCAATCCCCGAGGCCGCCCGCTCTACCGCTGCCACCGTCCGTCTGGAGCGCTGGACGACCGAGGCCGCGTCCCTCTTCGCCGATCCCAGCATTGATGCCATCGTCATCGCCTCCAGCACCGAGACCCACGCCCCCTACATCATTGCCGCTGCGGAAGCTGGCAAGGATATTTTCTGCGAGAAGCCGATCGCCTTGGATCTGGCCGCGACCGACGCCGCGTTGGAGGCGGTGGAGCGATCCGGTGTTCGCCTCCAGATCGGCTTTCAACGCCGGTTTGACAAAGGCTACCGGCGAGCGAAGGAGATGATTGAGTCCGGGACACTGGGCCGCATCGAGTCGCTTCGTGACACCATGCGCGATCCTGCTCCCGCCTCGCGGGAGTACATCGCTGGCTGTGGGGGGCTCTTCCGCGACATGACCATCCACAACTTCGACACGGTCCGTTGGCTGATGGGCGCCGAAGTCGAAGAGGTGTACGCCATGGGCTCAGCCCTCGTCGACCCTCTGTTCGCCGAATTGGATGACATTGACACCAGCGTCGTCACGCTACGCTTCGTCGGGGGCTCTCTGGCAGTGATCGACAACAGCCGTCGTTCCGGCTTTGGCTACGACGTTCGTACTGAGGTCTTCGGCAGTGAAGGAGCGACCTTCGTCGGTTACAGGCGGGAAACACCCGTGCTCCATCTCTCGCAGGACGGGGTGAAAAGCGACCACGTCACCTGGTTCCTGGATCGATTCGATCAGGCGTACGAGGACGAGTTGCACGCCTTCATCGACGGCTGCATCACCCGCGAACCCCCGGAGGTTACAGGCGAGGACGGGCGGGCGGCGATGGTGCTCGCCTATGCCGCCGAGGCGGCGCGCCGGGATAATCGGCCGGTTCGCGTGGAAGAGTTCGCTCGGATGAAGCACTCATGACACCGGACACGAATCTCCTGCTCAAGTCCCACGCTCTCGACGGCAGGAGCGGCGAGTTGCTGTCCGTCTCCCCACAGTCCGCCGGCTGGAGCTACACGGGGTTAACAGTCCGACGGATGGCCAGCAGGGAGACCTGGAGCCACGCGACGGGTTCGGATGAAGTCGCGTTGGTGCCCTTGGGGGGACGGTGCCGCGTGACAGCACTTGGCCAGACCTGGAATCTCGGCCAGCGGCGCACTGTCTTCGATGGTAAGCCATGGGCGCTCTACCTTCCCCGGGGCACGGAGTACCAAATCACGGCGGAAGAACCGCTTGAGATCGCGGTTTGCAGCGCCCGTGCCGAGGAAGATCACGAACCGGTCTTGGTTCGCCCGGAGGACGTGCAGGTCGAGATCCGGGGCGCCGGTAATGCTGCCCGTCAAATCAACCACATCATCAAGCCGGAGTTCCCCGCGCACCGGCTGCTCGTGGTCGAGGTCTTCACGCCAAGCGGCAACTGGTCCTCGTATCCACCGCACAAGCACGATGTCAGCGCCCTCCCCGCCGAGGCGGATCTGGAGGAGATCTACTACTACCGCATTCATCCCGACGACGGCTTCGCGTTCCAGCGCCTCTACACTGGGGATGGTCACACCGACGCGGCGTGGGTTATTCGGGACGGCGATACGCTCCTCGTCCCCGAGGGGTACCACGTCTTCGCCGTGGCACACGGCTACACCGGCTACTACCTCAACGTGCTCGCCGGGAACGAGGCGATTCGGACCATGCAACCGTCCGATGACCCCGTCTATGGCTGGGTGAGGAACACCTGGACCGATGAGATGAACGAAGGCGCCCGCTCCTGGCGTGAGATCGACGA
>JALYMD010000659.1 GCA_030773875.1 Chloroflexota bacterium
GACCGCAACACTCCGGGCAGTGGAACCGGCGCCCCACCCGAGACGACACTCGGGAATCCGTCGCACCCCTGATGCAGAATCAGCCGTTAGCGACCGCCACGCCCGTCGCCGGCCCTCTCACGGGACACCTATGCAAGATCCGGGCTAGGAGAGCGACGCGCGGAGCAACGGAACGCCATCAGCACCTCTGAAGGCCCACTCTAAGGCGTGCACCAAGGGGGAAACACGGTGACGGATCACCCCGAGACTCAAGGAGAAGAAGGGTCCCTCTCGACGGGGCGACCGGGAGTCGACGACGAACAAGCGCGCCCGATAGTCCACTGTCCCGGCGGTTACCGAGTGGTGTGGTGGTTGCCACTGCCCGACCCGATCGGCCTGCCCGATCGCTACACGTTTGGGTTCGCCGTTCATCGGGACTGGGCCGAGTTCAGCAAACTTCTCACGGAGTACGACGAAGGCACGCGACTGGAGCATCCAATATCAGAGCGGCTCGTGTTCTACCTCACGGTGCTGCAGGTCCAGGGAACTTGGACAAGGGACGACTTGGCGGGACTGTTCCGACTCTCTCTCGATCGCACTCGATCGCGAAGACGCCACAACCCCATGCGCTCCTTGGCCAAGGCTGATCTTCTAATCGACACACGGTCCGTCGTCGAGGTCGACGTCCGTCTCCCGCCGGGCAACAGTCCCACCGAGGCAGAGATCGGCGACGTCTTCGACACTGTCTTGAACCACGTTCAACGAGTGCAGCGGGCTTACCACCGGGTCTCTCACTGGCCCATGCGGCTCGCCACTCGCCCCACACTGCCCTCTACTCTCCCGATGGCAGACGGCCCCCTGTCAGCGGACGGCACAGTCGAGGGGTGGCGTCCGCGTCCCGCGATGAGCGTGTTCGTGGTCAACCTGAACTTCGCTCGGCAGTTTGACCCCGGTGCTCTCGATAAGGACGGCCTCGCCGAGTTCCACGCAGCGGTGGACCGCGACGACATCGAACCGTTCGGCAACTACGTGGAGCTGCGGCGAGAAAGCTCCGTGGCTTTGCACCGCGTCGGCGACTACAAATCGACAGTCCTCGCAGCGGCCACCGCATCTGAGGTACTCCTGGACGACTTGCTCCTCCACCTGATGTGGGAGCAAGGCACCCGCCCAGAGGACGCGTATGGCCGCTTCGCTGACCCGCGGCAGAGCGTTATCCGCAGGGTGAAGACTGAGTATCCCCCTCGGCTCGGCGGCACGTGGGACCCCGACCGACCCGGTCCACTGCAGGACTGGGCCTCCGCCGTCCTCGGCGTTCGTCACCGCAGCATCCACGCCGGCTACATGCCAACACCGCCAGAAGCGGAGAAGTCTCTATCCGCTCTGCTGAGCCTGGAACGCCTACTGGCCGATGCAGTTGCTCAGCGCAATGCGCACTTCCCGAGGACTGCGCTCGTGTTCCTTGGCGAGGACGGCCTCAAGCGTCGGGACCTCTTGAGTCGGCGACTGCGGCAGCTTGCGGACTCACGGACCGAAGTCCAATGGAGGCCTACCTTCGCTCGGTGGCGAGACGCCGTCACGCGGCTCCGGGCCGACGCGGCCGGAATCGGTGTTGCCCCGGACGAAACGAGGGCGAACCTCCTGCTGGTGCTCCAGCCAGGAGGTGACCAGGAATGGGTTCTGCATGACGCTGTGGCGGGTCGAGCAGCGTTAGTTGAGCCGATGTGGGAGCGCCTCCCCACCCCTCAGTTGCAAGGACTACAAGCGACCGTCCGGGCGCACACCAACATGTCGCTCGACGAGGCGGCCGCTTTCCATGTCGTCCGGGTTCCAACGCCCAGTCGACTTGAGGATTGGGTGGAGCAACACCGTCGGGTCCCCGGCGCAGGCGTCATGGTGAACCAGCAGGACCGGTACTGATGCTTCGCACCGCCCGACACGCGTCCCGGACAACGTCCACGACGCAAAAGCACAGGTCGACTCGGGGCCAGCCGACCATGAGGCCGGATAGCGCCCCGCCAGCGCGCGGCCGCGATCACCTCTACGCGGCCTACCGTGGCGTTGATCGGCCTGGCCGTTCGGGGTGAGGCGTCGGCGCTGCCCCGTGGGAGGTCGATGGGGGCGCTGGCGCAATGCGGGGGTCTTGGCCGGTTGCGCGGGTGAGGCGGTGGTTGTCGTCGATGCGCGCCTGGGTCGTGAGTCGCTGTTTTGCGGCTTGGAGATTTCTGTTGGCGTCGGCGCGAAGAATTTCGGGGTTGATGGGCGGGGCGGCTGCGGGGCACTCGCTGATGAGTCGGTAGCGCAGGGCGCGGGCGGGAAGTTCCTCGGGGAGTTCGCGGGCGGCCGCGAGGTGCGGTAGGTGCTCGGCCACGGGGTAGCCGCTGTCGTGTGCGCGGGTGAGCGCCTTGGCGAGGGCGGGCCAGTCGTCGCCGGCGGTGATCCGTGAGTCGATCGCCTGGGCGAGCGCCGTCCAGCGTTCGACCGCGCTGACCGGGGCAGGGGCCGGTGCGGGCGCGGGACGACGATCCCGCGTCGGCTGGGCGAGAC
>JALYMD010000660.1 GCA_030773875.1 Chloroflexota bacterium
CAGCCCGCTCTGCCGCCGTCGCTCGGCTCGCAGGCGCTCGTCCAGGGTTGCCAGCCGCCGCTGCTCCTCCGCGAGAAACCGATACGCGGCCAAGACCGCCTCCGCATCCCGCGCCTGCTCGGCGAGCGCCGCCTCGTGCTCGGCCCGGGTTGCCGCCGCAGCCGACTCGAGCGCCACCGCATCCCCCTCGAGCGCCAGCAGATCCGCCTGCCGCGCCGTAAGCGCCTCATCCAACGTCCTCAGGCGGCGCTCCGCGGCCACCTGCTCCGCCTGCAAGTCTTTGAGCCAACTTGCCAGCCGTGCCCGTTGCCCCTGCCGCTCCTTGCGTGCCGCGACCACCCCGGCCCGGGTCGCCTCCACCTCTTGCCGCTCCGCCATGATCCGCCGGGGCTCCTCGGTGGCAGTATCGAGCACCGCGACCGCGGTCTCTCGCATCCGCCGCAAGCGCTCCACCTCAGCCGGCAGCTCGCGCAACTCGCGCTCCCGGGTGAGCACGCCACTCTCCCGAACCGCAGCGCCACCGGTCACCGAGCCACCCGTTCGCGCGATCTCGCCACGGAGGGTGACCACGCTCCAACCGGTCGGGAGCAAAGGCATCGCCGCCCGCGCTACCGGCAGGTCCTCCACCACCAGCGTTCGCCCGAGTAACGCGGCAACTACCGCGGCCAACTCCGGCGCCACCTGCACCAGATCCGCCGCGACCCCGTGCGCGCCGGGCAGCGCCAGCGCTTCCCGCGGCAACGAGCGTGAGGCCGGTGCCGGCCGACCCCGACTCCCTCCACCGACCGTGTCCAGAGGCTGGAACGTGGCGCGGCCGGCGTTAGTCCGCCGCAAGTGGGTGATAGCAGCCTCCGCGTCCACCCACCGCTCGACGACGATATCCTGCAGGTGCCCGCCAAGGGCAACCTCGATCGCGGTGTCGTAGGCGTTCCACGGCTCGATGAGTTCCGTCACGGTGCCCCGAATCCCGCGAAGGGTCCCGCCCCTTGCCGCCTGGAGCGCGGCCCGCACGCCAGCTTGGAGGCCCGTGCCGCTCTCATGCAGCCGCTGCAGCACGTCCAGCCGCGTCGTGGCCTGCCCCAGGTTCCGCTCCGACTCGCCAGCGGCGGCGCGGGCAGCCTGGACCGCCATCGTGGCCCGGTCGGCCGCGCGCGCCAGCTCTGCCAGGCGCGCATCGAGTGCCGTCAGTTCGGCCTGATCGGCATCGGCGGAGCGATCGAAGGCCGCCAATTCCTCCGCCAGCCGCGACACCCGCTCGCTTCGCGAAGCATTCGCCGCCTCGACGCGCGCGCGCTCAGCGGTGTCAGTCTCCCGCCGTTGCTCGAGCAGCGCCCGCCGCCGAACCAAATCGTCGGCCGTGCGTTCTTGATCCCGCAGCGTCCGCGCCAGATTGGCCACCCGCCGCTCCAAGTGCCGTCGCGCATCACGGGACGTCGCGCCGTCCGCCTGCAATCGCGCCACCGTTGCCCGGGCGGTCGCGGCACCGGCCTCTACCACCGCTAGTGTGCCCTCCAGCCCGTCCAGCTCCGCCGTGACCGACGCGACCTGCTCGTCCAGCCCGGTCTGGGTATCCGCCATGTCCTCGCGGCGGCGGGTCAGTGCCGCATACCGTTCCCCTGCCATATCCCGCTCGTGCCCAATGCGACGAGCGTGGTCCAGCACCGCCTGCAGCCGGGCATCTTGCTGGTCCAATGCGGCCCGGGCTTCCTCGGCCGCGGCACGGGCAACCTGCACTGCCGCGATCAGCCGGTCCACGTCCTCACGACCCCGTACCAGGTCAGCGGTACCCGCGGCCGCAGCTTCCGAGGCTGCCGCCAGGTGCCCAAGCGCCGCGCGGAGGAGGCGACCGTAGTGGTGTTGCTGGAGCGCCTGGAGGCGATCCTGAACGCCCTTCCACTCCCGCGCCTGCCGCGCCGCCCGCTCCAGGGTCTTGAGGCGAGGCTCCAGCTCGGTCAGCAGATCGGTCAGACGGGCGCTGTTGGTCTCGGTCTCGGCGAGGTTCCGCTCGGCCTCAGCCGCCTTGAGACGCAGCCCCGTTAGGTCCGCGGCATGCTCGAAGAGACCGCGGCGCTCCTCCGCCCGCTGGCTCAACGCCGCGTCCACCAGTCCCTGCCCAACCACGGTATGGCTCTGCCCAAGGGAGGCGGTCAGGTGCGCCACGTCCCTAAGACGGACGCGCTTGCCGTTGATCAGGTACTGATTCTCTCCCGTGCGGTAAGCCCGCCGGGTGACGGTGACTTCACTGAAGGCGATCGGGAGCCAACCGTTTGTGTTGTCCAAGGTGACGGCCACCTCGGCCATTCCGGAAGGCGCCCGACCACTGCCACCTGCGAAGATCACGTCCTCCGTCCGCTTGCTCCGCAGCGCGCCGTGGCTCTGCTCCCCGAGCACCCAGCGCACGGCGTCGGAGATATTGGATTTGCCGCTGCCGTTCGGCCCGATCACGGCCGTGATACCGGACTCAAAGGCGAAGACGGTGCGGCCAGCGAAACTCTTGAACCCGTGTAGTTCCAATCGGGTCAGGCGCGGGGGCGCGGAAGACAGACTCACCGCTGGCACCCATCCAGGCGGGGCCAGAATCGGGAGCCGTGCTGAAGGAACAACCAGCCCCTACGTGACGGCCGAATGCTCGCCCTGCGGGCGAGGTGTGGCGGGGCAGTGGCATGGTGGGAGCAGTTCATCAGCAGCGTCGTCGTTCCACTGGGACGGATTCGAAGGCAGGCCGCGGGATAGCCGGCGATTCGGTCGTTCAGCCGCGATCCAATGCCCCGTCCTCCAGGCAAGCACGCAGCACCCGAGGCCATCTCCGTTCGCCTCGTGGCAAAGGAGGGAGACTGGCTCGCGGCGTTGGGAATGCCCGATGGTACCATCGCCTTCCGAGGGCGGACAATCGAGGCCCAAGCGGGCGAAGGCAGAGCGTGGGAGCGTAGGACGTGAGCGACGTAGGTCAACCGTCCGCCGAGGCCGCGGGCAACGAGACGCCGTCTCCAGGTTCTGTGGCTAGGCTGCTCCGCCTTGGGGTCTCCACCGGCGCGTTCTACCCGCACCTAGCAACGGAGGAAGTGCCGGCAGTAGCGGCGCGGCTGGGCCTCCACGATCTGGAGATCATGCTCCAGACGGTCGGCGAGCACGACGCCGCCTTTGTCCGCCGCCTCCGCGCCAACTGCGACGCCTCGGGCTGCCGCGTGCACGCCGTCCATACTTGGAGCGAGTTCCATCCCCTGCTCTCCCCATACCCGCGTCGCGTCTTCGAGGGCCGAGTCCTGTTCGATCGCGCCATTGATGCAGCGGTCACCCTGGGCGCCCAGGTTCTCGTCTGGCACGGCCCGAAGCGGCAGGAGGTTGGCCTCCCGGGAGGCTGGGAGCGATTCGTGGAGGCCGTGGAAGCGATTGGTACGACCTGCGGCACCGTCGGGGTCACTCTGGCGCTAGAGAACGTCGGCCGCTGTGCCCTCCGCACCGTCCGGGATGTCACGACCTTCGCCGGCTGCCTCCCAGCGTTCAACCCAGCGGCGCGTGTCGGCTTCGCGTTTGACCCCTTCCAGGCCATCGAAGCCGGGGTGAACCCCTTCATGATCCTTGCCGCGATGGGGGACCGCGTCGTCGACGTTCATCTCAGCGACGGACGGCAGGGCGATGCCGTCGCGCGCCATCTGCTGCCAGGGGAGGGCGATCTCCCTTGGTCGGCGC
>JALYMD010000661.1 GCA_030773875.1 Chloroflexota bacterium
GTGCCGACCATGCCGGCTTCCGCATGGCCCGGGATGTTGCAGATGAACTCGTACTCCCCGGGGGCGGCATCCTCGGGGATGGTGGCGGTGACGGTCTCCCCGACCGGCATGTCGACGTTGATGCCGAGCTCGGTGACCTCGAAGTTGTGACCGGCGGCGCCGGTGTTGACGAGGGTGACGGTGGTGCCGGGGGTGACGGTGACCTCTTGCTGGGTCCAGCCGATGTCGTAGCCCTCGACGGTGACCTCGGCGATCTGGCCGCCGGCCCCTCCAGCGGGCGGGGCTTCTGGAGCTGGAGCCTCGCCCGCTGCTGCGGCTGGGGCTCCCTCGACGATAAGGGTGCCCGTCATCCCGGCTTCAGCGTGGCCGGGGATGTTGCAGATGAACTCGTAGGTTCCAGGCGGGATGTCTGCCGGCAGGGTGTACGGAATCGTCTCGCCGACGGGCATGTCGACGACGATGCCCAACTCCGTGATGTCGAAGTTATGAGCTGCAGCGCCGGAGTTCACCAAGTTAATGGTGCCACCAGGAGCTACCCTAATCTCCTTCTGGGTCCAGCCAATGTCGTAGCCCTCGAGGGTCACTGCTCCGGTGTCGCCAGGCGCACCCGGCTGCTGGCCAGTCTCGTTGGCCTCATCTCCCTGAGTGCTGGGCGGGGCTTCGACGACCGGGTAGACACCGTCGTTGGCTTCGATGACATGGTTGTAGACCCGGTTCCAGTCGACCTCATGGATCATCAGAACGAGCTCATCGATTTGCTCGTTATTGAGCTCGCCACCATTCTCCTCGGCCCAAGCCGGCATGAGGCCGCGCCCGTTGCGGATGGCGTTCTCGATGACCTTGCGCTGCTTCTCCCAGGCAACGGGGTCATCCGTCTGGTTGACCCAGAGCCGATCGCTGCGGCCGCCAAGCGGCATACCGATTCGGCCCGGTTCCTTGAACGCGGTGCCTTCGCCGGCGGGGCCATGACAGGCGACGCAATAGGTCGTGTAGGTCTGGATGGCGCGCTCGATGGCGACTTCTTCTTGCTCTTGCGCTTCAGCGGCACGTCGGTTCGGCTCGTCGGCGAGGTAGATGACGAGCAGCGTGGCGAGACCCACGAGGCCGATGATGACCGCTGTTGCCAGCTTCTGGACTGCCCCCACGCTGCTGCTCTCCTGTCCTTGTCGGTGCCACGCCGATCAGCGGAGCCGTTCTGCTCTCGGCGGTGTCATGTCCCCTCGCGCGGGATCTAGGCGGTGTAAGGAACTGCCTGCTCCGGCCGGTAGGCGGAACGCGTCGAAATAGCACCAGTGTCGACCGTGACGTTGCCGCCCTCACCGACAGTGACGGCCATGATGTCGAGCGGTCGAGGTGCTGGTCCAGCAATTCGCTCGCCGTTCTTGTTGTAAATGCTGCCGTGGCACGGGCAGTGGAACTGATTCTCGGCCTCGACCCAGGGAACGGTGCAGCCGAGGTGGACGCACCTCCAATACATGGCAAGGAGGCCGTCTTCATTCTGGGCGAGGAAGAACTTGCCCTCCGCGACGCGGAAGGGCGGGGCGTCGGCTGCTGGAACGTTCTCAGCGGCGACATTGATCTCGCTGCCGAATGCGCCCGTCTTGTTGGGCCAGAAGAACCAGACGAACCCTCCCGCCACCTCAGCGAGAACCACACCGACCGCGCCAAGGGCGGCGTTGCGGGTGAAACTGCGGCGGCTCGTCTTCTTCGGGCCGCTCGACGGACCGACATGGAATCGTCCGAGCAGGCCAATGAGGCGTGCTCCCAGGCCGCCAACGAGCAGCCCTACGATCGTCCTCAGCACCGGAATCATGGTGTCCCGTCCTTCCCCTGTTCTCCCTCCGGCAGTCGGTGCCGCCGGGGGCCTTTCTCATTCTTCTAGTGGTGCTCAAGCGGCAAGTTCCAGGGCATTGTCAATTCCTGGCCCTCGCCGCGGAACGACGTGCCGAAAATAGTGAGCATGACGTACGTGACCATGAAGCCCGTGAAGAGCGCGATGATCATCTCGCGCCGGGTGGGTCGGAAGATGCCCTGGACCATGGCCATGAGCACGCCGATGGCGCCCAAGATGATTAGGCTCGGGAGGATCTGTCCGTAAACAATCTCCGGCATGCCAGCATCCTTGAGCACCGCGCCAAGGCCAAACTGCTGACGATCCGATGCTTCATCCAGGACGACCATGACCGTTTGAACGATGATCGTGTAGACGGTCGTGAAGCCGATGATCTTGCGGCCCTTGGCGGAGGTGCCGAGGATCCCAACGCCGAGCGGGCTGCGGTCGATGTAGGGGATCGCTGCGATGCCTACGAGGGCGATAGTCGGAATGATGACGCCGGCCAGCCCGGCGTTCATGTGCAGCAGCAACTCCTGAAGATTCAGGAAGTACCAGGGCGCCTTGGACGGGTTCGGCGTCTGGTTCGGGTTGGCGTGAGCCGTCAGCGGCGCGTTCACGAGCACCGACAACACTACCAGCCCGAGCAGAAAGACGACGGCCGAGACGGCCTCGACCACCACCAGGGACGGCCAGACCATGACCTCGTCTTCGGCGAGGTCGGTAGGACGGGCCATGGCCCGCCCGCGGACCAGCTCAAGAAGACGCTGGCGCTTGGCCTCGTCGATCGGGGTGTAGCCCTGGCCGGGCTGGCGCTCCGCAAGTTCCGCCATCGTGATCCCCTCGTACCTATCGAGCGTCGATCCGGGTGCCGGACTGCCCCCTGTCTGGGCTGAGTGACTGGTTTAGAGCGGGCCGGAGATGCCGCCGTCCTTCCGGATCCGCCAGAAGTGGACCGCCATGAGGAAGGCGGCGATCAGCGGAAGGAAGATGACGTGCAAGGTGTACCAGCGGACTAGGGTGTTCTGGCCGATCTGGTAGTCCCCGACGAGCAGGAAGTTGACGTACTGACCGAGGAGGGGAGCCGCGCCACCGATGGCCGTGCCCACCGTGACGGCCCAGAAGGAGAGCTGGTCCCAGGGGAGCAGGTATCCGGTGAAGGAGAGAAGAAAGGTCGTGACGAGCAGGAGCACGCCGATTACCCAGTTGAACTCCCGAGGCGGCTTGTAGGAGCCGGTGTAGAAGACGCGGCCCATGTGGAGAAAGACCGCGATGACCATGCCCTGGGCAGCCCACCGGTGCATGTTCCGCATCAGCTGCCCGAAGGTGACGCTGGCTTCGATGTCCTTCATGCTCTGGTACGCCAGATCAGTGGAGGGTACGTAGTAGAACATCAAGAGGACGCCGGTCATGACCAGCACGAGGAACATAAAGAAGGAGAGGCCGCCCAGGCAGAACGTGTAGGTGACTTTGGTGGCGTACCGCTTGATCTTGACTGGGTGGATGTGGAGGAAGACGTTGCTGGCAATGATGAGCGCCTGATTGCGCTGGGTATCGGGGTAGCCGTGCCGGACCACCGAGCGCCAGACGGCCGACTCGGTGATGCGATCGGCCAGAGTCTGTTCTCGCCGCATGCCCTTCCTCCTGGAACCGTCGTCCTCATGCTCTGAATCGACGAACTGCGTGCCACTCTACCGGCTTTCCCTTGCCCCACTCGTTGATGCGACTCCGCACTTCTGCAGCGCGGCTCGCGGACGACCAGGGATCAGGGGCAGGAGCAATCTTGGCCCTATTGTGGAGGCGGTCTTCACGGGCGGTCAAGGCTTTTGGCTAGGAATAGAGTCACGATTCCCAAGATCAGACGGAGCCCCCTGGCGAAGGCGAGCCGAGGGCGAAGACCCGTCCGGCACGGGGCAGTGCCGACACGCATGAGAGGCACCTCGGGTAGGCCGGGTAGGGCGCTCTGCTCAGGGGGCCAAGGTGAAAATGGGTACTGGCTGGCGAAGAGGGGGGTCCGGGGTGGGCGCGACAGGACTTGAACCTGTGACCTCGCGGATGTGAACCGCGCGCTCTAACCAGCTGAGCTACGCGCCCCGGGACGATGATGAGTATAGCGCGGCTGTATCTGACAGGACAATTCACGCCGACCTGAGACGGTCATCGTAACGGGACGGGTGATCGATGCGCGATCTAAACCGACGAAACGGGTCAGCGGAACGGGAGCGGCGCGTTCCTACTCCGAGGGCGTTGGAGTCAATGCCGGCGAAATCAGGGCGACGCATTCCACTTCAATGAGGGAGCCGAGGGGGAGGCGGGCCACCTGGACTGTGCTCCGGGCCGGCGGGTCATGGGGAAAGAATCGACCGTAGACCTCGTTGAAGGCTGGGAAGTCGTTGAGATCGGCCAGGAAGCAGGTCGTCTTGAGGACCTGGTCGAAGGAGGACCCTGCCGCCCGTAGGACGGCGGCGAGATTACGCATCACTTGTTCCGTCTGAGCCGAGATGTCGCCTTCCACGAGCGACATCGTCGTGGGGTCGAGCGGGATCTGGCCAGCCGTGAACAGGAACTCGCCGGCAACTTTCGCCTGAGCATACGGGCCGATTGCCGCCGGGGCTTCGTTGGTAGCGATCACT
>JALYMD010000662.1 GCA_030773875.1 Chloroflexota bacterium
CCCACAGCGCCCTCGGCTACCGGCCGCCTGAGGAGTTCCGGGTGGCGTTCGACGAGGCCGTGATCAGGCGGCAGGAATGGGTCGGACTCTCATAATCCATGGACCACACACTGGGGGCAGGTCACCCTTGTCCTCGCCCGATCTGCCTCTGTACTACTGCTGACTCCCGTCAGCCTGCGAGCAACTACCTTGGATGACCACGGCTTGATAAAATGCCTGCCGTCCAGTGCTTCCAGACCACCGTCCTGCTGTGTCTCTTGCCCGAAGCATCTCAAGTGAAACCGCCCGTAGCTGAATGCGCTCCACTCTCACAATCGGACACTACACCTGTCCCGTACATGCCTACCTGAGCCTCCCCCGACGGTGCCACTGGTTCCCCGATTGCTTCGAGCGTTTGGTTGGAGTACCATTGCAGTGGTGCCCGATTTGGGAGCCATGGAAACGGCGGACCGCTGCCACGAAGCGTTCATCAGCGGGAGCGAGCGCGGATTGGGTTTCTGCGCAAAGGAAAGGAAAAGGGGCAACAGGCCTTACATCCGAGGCCGCTAACGTATACTATGTGCCCGTAGCTCAGGGGATAGAGCGCTTGGTTGCGGACCAAGAGGTCGGGGGTTCAAATCCCTCCGGGCATACCACCTTCGCGAAACCCTCAATATGACAGGCCTCACTGCCTCTGAACGGCCGTGAGGAAGACTGAAACAAACGGCGTACATCGGTTGATTTCTTGGCGGGCTTCCCACTAACAGGGGAAGCCCGTTTTGTTGTCTGGGCTGATTGAGACCCATTGCGTCCGTCCAAAGCCGGGGACTAGCGCCGGCGGTCGTCCGCCCCGACGATATGAGACATGCAAGGCCAGAAACGGACGGCCCCGGCCTGACACGCCCATGACGGGAGTCACTCCGCATCCCACCAGCCGATGAAAAGCCACTGCCTCCTCGGTCAGACCGTTGACGACCGCGGTGAACTCATCGATCAGGACCCGAAGGAAGCAGTGAAGCATTCGGCGCGAGGCTGCCCCTCAGCGTCTCGCCACCGCCGTGCCTTCACCTCGGGTACGGGGCGCAATCTGGACCATCCAATGGTGATCACAGAGGGCCGGATGCCGGGTCCTCGACAACGTCGGCCTGCCGTCGTCCGACTCCATCAGGATGATGGGCTCGGGGGCGCTTCAATAGGAACTTTTTCTTCGCCGACCGCGCCTCATGCGTTTGCATGATTGGCTTGACGGACCGATTGTGGAAGGTGAAACTACGCGCCCGGTGCGGGCCACGGCCACCAGATAGGTGGCGGGAGGCCTTTGTTCGGAAAGGAGACGGGCATGCAGAGATTGGCTACGCTCGTGACGACCTTGCTCTTGGTCCTAGGCGCGTCATCGGCGAGCGCAAGGGCTCAAGATGCCACCCCAGACGTGGATGTCGGCCGCACCCTCGCGGCCCTGATCCAGGACACCGACGGCAAGACCATTGGCGTGGCCCTCCTCGCTGAGGAGGAGGATGACGAGGTGAGTGTCGGGGTCGCTGCGGTAGGGCTTGCACCCGGGGAGCATGGCATCCACATCCACGAAACCGGCGTCTGCGACCCGGCAGGTGACCGAGCCTTCTCTTCCGCTGGAGGCCATTACAACCCCACCGATGAGGAGCACGGTGACCACGCCGGAGATCTTGGCAACATCACGGCCGACGACGACGGCACCGCTAGCTTCCAGGAAACCACCGACGAGTTCGTCCTTGATGAACTGCTCGATGAAGACGGCTCGTCCATCGTGATCCACGCCGAAGAGGACGAGAACGATGCCGAAGGCGAGAGCTTCGGAGCGCGCATTGCCTGTGGTGTGATCGCGGCGCCGGTGGAAGCAGAGGAAACCGCCTCACCGACCGTCACCACTGCCGCAACCGCTGCACCAACCGTCACCACCGCCGCAACGGTCGCCCCGACGCCAACCACGGTCGCGACTGTCGCCGCAACCGCCACCACGGGGACAATCGCGGTTGATACGGACGGTGACGGTCTGCTGGATGAGGAGGAGACGGCCGTCGGAACTGATCCCACCCTCGTTGACACCGACGCCGACGGTGTGAGTGATGGCGACGAGGTGATTAACGACACCGATCCGACTGACCGCGAAGAATCCTAGTCTCCCCTCCCCGCCGGCGACGAGATCGGCGAGGCTGGAGAAAGGGCCGGCAGAGGCCATCGCGCGACGGCGCGATGGCCTCTCTGCGCGTGGTCCCGCTGCTGCCCGCCTTTCTACGTGATGGCAAGGTTCACAAACGACTTCCGAAGCTCTTTCGAGGCGGAAATTTGTGTCTCAAGCAGAGGGCCGTGGTTCGGCGCTGAATCGCCTCTTCAAAATCCGAGGATTTGGGGGAACAATCCCCGGTTGCCGCGAGGGTTTTCCCTCAGGCCGCCGGTTGCTGGATCGACTAACCTGCTGCTAGGCAGCCGGTTCGGCAGGAGC
>JALYMD010000663.1 GCA_030773875.1 Chloroflexota bacterium
GCACGAACGGGTTGAGCAGCACCAGGGTCACGCCAAGGACCGGCACGGGCAGCGGGAGCCGCAGCGTGGCGGCAACCCGGCTCCACCACCAGGCCAAAGTCACGGCCGAACCGACGAAGACGACTCCGAGCGCCCAGACCGGGTACGTTCCTCCGGTGAGCCGGAGCAGGGCGGTGGCACCGCCGAGGAGCAGGACGTTCAGTGGAGAGGTCGCCGCGTTCGCCGGCTCAGAGAGGATCAGCCCCCAGTGGAGGTGGGTCGCCAGGTTCCGGGCATAGGAAAGGGTAATGTAGGTGTCATCGATCAGCGCGCCGCTCACCAGCCCGAACAGGCCGATCGCAAGCAGCGCGGTGCCACCGCACATCCACGCCGCGCGACGTGGATAACTGTGCGGCTCCTCGCTCATGGCCACGGCATCCCTCCCGATTGCCCATTAGCAGCTGAGAACCCTCGACGGTCCATCGCGGGATGATGCCTTCGAGACGAGGGCAGCGCAGTGTGCCACGCTACAGCACTCGGAGACGGGGTCCCCTCTGCTAGCCGGGTTGGCCGAGGTGCGTCAGACCGGGACAGCTGCGGACGGCTGGCAGTGGCGGCTCACTTATCCCGTTGAAGAGAAGCGCACCTCAAGCCGGCTCGGCAGACCTTCCGCCCGGCGACGATAGTGTTCGTCCAGGTTGGTGTGATCGAAGATAGAGCCGCCTCGGCGGACGGTCTCAAGCATGGCCGCCTCGCGGCGCTGGATCTCCTCGGCGACCGGCACCAGTTCGGCCACCTGCGCCGCGGGGACGATCACAACCCCGTCGCCATCGCCAAAGACGAGATCCCCCACCCTGACCACAACGCCCCCCAGCATGACCGCCTCAACCGACCCCCGCGCCACATTGACGGTGCCCGCCCAGGGCGTCGCTCCCCGGGCGTAGACCGGCAGTTCATGCCCGTTCAACTGCGCCGTGTCCCGGCAGAACCCGTCCACCACGATCCCCGCTAGCCCGCGCCGCGCCGCCTCGGCCGTGAACAACTCGCCGACCACCGCCCGATCCGACGCGGCCGCGATCAGCAGCGCCTCACCGGCCTCTGCCTCCGAGAGCCCTCGCCACACGTCGAGAAAGTCGAGATCGCAGATCACAAGTCGCGCCGGACCGATCAGCCGGGTACCGCGGGAGACCCGGCGAATCGTGGGGTCGACTACCCCCACCGTCACGCCCGCGACCCCCGCCGCGTCGCAGAGCGCCGCCGCGTCCAGCCCCTCCAGCCGGCCCATCAGCTCGCTATACGGCGTCACTGACATGTCCCCGCCCTCCCGGGATTCCCCATGATGTCCCCGCTACCCGACCCCACCAACGTCCGGCAGGACCGGCTGCGGGGCATTCTGGCAGCGTACCAGGCGGCGACCAGGTGGGTGCGAGACCCGACCCGCTCTCACGATGATGGAGTCAGCAATGGGAGCCGCATCGTGCAAAGCAGTCGTGGCTGCCGGCCGGGATGGCGGTGGCAAGGTGGGAGACGATCGTCACCTCCGTGCCGTCTGGAGTAAGGTTGAAGTCCCGGCGCCGGACCGTCTTCGAGCCGACCGAGCTCTCGTGGGATAATCCGGCCCGGCACCCGGGACGCAGCGACAGGGGAGGCGGTGCGCTGGATGATTCTTGAGACCCTTGAGATCGACCTCGCTGAGCTGGAGCGGCGCACGGGCTGGCAGATCAAGTCCCAGGGCGCCTGCAAGGGGGACAGGTGCGTTCCGCTGCCGGCCACGGGGACGGACCGGATCGACGCGCGGCTGCTCGCGGAACGGTTAGGCATGCCAATCGTGCATGACGAGCCGAGCGGGCTCTGGTGTCTAGGACCCGAAGCGGGCGGGCGCGCGCTCTCGGATGTCCAGGCCCCCGACTTGGTGCTGCCCGACATCCACGACCGCGTGTTTCACCTGCACTCTCTGCGGGGCAGCAAGGTGCTGTTGGTCGCCTGGGCATCCTGGTGAGGGTGCCGGCGTGACCTGCCCGTGTGGCAGGCGCTGTACCGGGAGCTAGGCCCGCGTGGCCTTCAGATCGTGACCGTTGCCCTCGACACTGGCGGGATGGATGCCGTCCGGCCGTGGATCGAGGCGGCACAACCGGAGCATCCCTCGCTGATTGACCAGGCCCACGTCGTGGACGAACTCTTCGGCATCACCAACGTGCCGAGTGGGGTCTGGATCGACGAAGCCGGCACCATTGTCCGACCACCGGAGACGGCCTACCCCCGCCGGCCGAATTATCAAGATCGCGAGATCCCGCCCAACGCCTCGGCTGCTGAGGCTGCCGGGATCAGAGAGGTGAGGAAGCTGCGGACCGAAGCGGAGAAGTACGTCTCCGCCCTGCGAGACTGGGTCGAGCACGGCGCCGAGAGCCGCTTCGTGCTCGCGCCCGAGGAGGTCCTCCGCCGGAGCCGGCCGCGACCCGAGGAGGAAGCCCAGGCAGCGGCCCACTTCGAGCTCGGTCAGCACCTGCACCGCCTCGGCCGTGGGGAGGACGCCGTTCGCCACTTCCGGGAGGCCTACCGGCTCCAGCCCAACAACTGGACCTACAAGCGCCAGGCCTGGACCTTGCTTGCCCCGCACGAAACCCCGCTCGCCGTGTACGGCAGCGACTGGCTCACCGACGTCAGAAAAATCGGCGCCGAGAACTACTACCCCCCGCTTGAGATGTAGAAGCGCGCCAATACCCCGTGCTGGAGCGAGCACCTAAACCGACGCCTGGGTCATCCAGAGCCCGGCAACCCCCGCCCGCGAGGCGCATTAAGTAGGCCGTCCGCGACGACTAAGTCGTGGGATTAAGTGGTTCGCCCGATGCCTCCGTCGCCTGACCCTCCTACAGTGGTCCCAGCAGCTTGAGACATTGGTCCGATCGCTGAACATCGTCTTAGGCATAGTACGCCAAAGAGCGTACTATGCCTTCTTTATTTTTCTGATGTATCTCTATTGAAGAACAACGACACAATCCTGTGACACATTAGCTAACTATTTGACGAATATTTCCCTCAAACTACTAGGGTGTGTCTTCAAATGGGCAACCAGAGCCGGATGGCAGCGAGGGTGAGCAAGGCATGGTAGGTCTCCTCCAGTTTCTCGTACCGGGTAGCGATGGCCCGGTGCTGCTTGAGTCGGTTGATCGTGCGCTCGACGATTAAGTCGGCCGATTAAGTGGTTCACCCGATGCCTTCGTCGCCTGACCCTCCTACAGTGGTCCCAGCAGCATGAGACATCGGTCCGATCGCTGAACATCGTCATTGGCATAGTACGCTCTATGGCGTACTATGCCTTTGTTATGTTGATAGGTTCTCTCTTCAGCCAAATATCGACACAGTCCCGTGACACATTAGCGAAATATCTGACGAATATTTCTCCCAAACTACGAGTGGGCCGGAACGATCCCCGGCCGCCCGATATCCACCCCGCGCCGATGAGGTCGGCGCCCACCAAGGAGCACCACGCAATGTCCACCATCCAGCTCGATCGGCTCACCCCCGGTC
>JALYMD010000664.1 GCA_030773875.1 Chloroflexota bacterium
TGGTCGAGAAGGGCGTCGACCTCCTTGTGGTAGACACGGCCCACGGCCACTCCGCCGCCGTCCTCGCGATGGTGGCCAAGCTGAAGCGTCGCTTGAACGTGCCGATCATGGCCGGCAACGTGGCCACCGCCGCTGGCGCCGAGGCGTTGATCGACGCCGGGGCGGACGCGATCAAGGTTGGTGTCGGACCCGGCAGCATCTGCACCACCCGTGTCGTCTCCGGCACCGGCGTGCCGCAGATTACCGCCGTCCACAATTGCGCCACGGCCGCCGCCCGTCACGGCATCCCCGTGCTCGCCGATGGCGGTATCCAGTACTCCGGCGACATTGCCAAGGCCATCGCCGCCGGCGCCGACGCGGTGATGCTCGGCAGCCTCCTCGCAGGGCTCGACGAGAGCCCTGGGGACGTGGTCCTGTTCCAGGGCGAGCGCTTCAAGGAGTACCGCGGGATGGGCTCGCTGGGCGCGATGAAGGCCCGCTCCTACTCCAAGGACCGCTACTTCCAGGAGGGCATCGGCAACATCCAGAAGCTGGTGCCGGAGGGCATCGAGGGCCGGGTTGCTTACAAGGGACCACTCGGCAACCTGGTCTACCAGCTTGTTGGCGGCCTCCGCTCGGCGATGGGGTACGTCGGCGCCGCCGACATCCCGGCCCTCAAGCGCGACACCCAGTTTGTCCAGGTCACCGCCGCCGGCCTCCGCGAAAGCCACCCCCACGACGTCACCATCACCAAAGAGGCTCCGAACTATCGCGTCGGGAGCTAGTAAGCAGCCGCCGGGCCGGATGCACGGCCCCTCGTGCTACGGATGGATTAGTCGCGAGCATGGAACGTCCTGCTCCTGGGCTCATACCGGTCGAGCCTGCGCCGTGCGCTTCGACGGTTCTCCTTTGGGTGACATCGTGGTGGACGAGCTGCCCGCTGATGAGATGCGGCGCATAACGGCGTTGACGCCTCACGCGTCATAGCCGACGATCCGAGGGAACGGATTGGGCGAGGAAGCTGCCATGTCGCTCACGACCCACTCGCTGACCTACGACGATCTCGCGGGGATGCCGGATGACGGTAACCGCTACGAGATCATCGGCGGAGTGCTTTGCGTGAGTCCGTCACCCACAGAGGTGCATCAAGCCATATCGTTCCGGCTCACGCTGCTGGTAGGCAACTTCGTTACTGCGGAACGTTTGGGCAAGGTCTACGCTGCCCCGTTCGACGTCCGGCTGTCTGAGCAGGATGTCGTGCAGCCTGACCTGATCTTTGTCAGCCAGTCGCGCTTGTCGATCATCGGCCCGACTTGTATCGAGGGCGCACCCGATCTGCTCGTCGAAATCCTCTCTCCCTCCACCCGCGACCGCGACCGCATCCGAAAAGCGCGGCTTTACGCAATGTCTGGGGTGCCGGAATACTGGCTCGTCGATCCCGAGGCGCGCACGGTGACGGTACTGGCACTGCATCGTGGCGCCTATGCCCAGCGTGACCCACGAGGTGACATGATCCGCTCGGAGATCCTGCCAGGATTGGAGATTGACCAGAGGGCGTTGTTCGCTGGCATCATGGAGCACGGGTAGCGAGCCGTGGACCTGTAGACCTTGTCGTTGTCGTTTGCCCAATCGCTCGCATGCGCCAGGGACTTGCCGGGCGCCATCCCCTCGACCAACCCAGCCTGCCCTGACGCATACGCCCCGGATGGACCCGGGCAAGATGGGGTCGATGAATTGGAGCGGAGGTTGCCATGTCCCTCACGACCCAATCGCTCACCTACGATGACCTCGTCAAGATGCCGGACGATGGCAACCGCTACGAGATCATTGGCGGAGTGCTGCATGTGACGCCAGCGCCGACCCCGAGACATCAGAGGATCGTTCTCGGCCTCGGTGGACGTCTCGACAGCTTCGCGATGGACCGTGGCCTTGGCACTGTCTACCCCGCTCCGTTGGACGTGCGGCTTTCGCCAAGTCATGTGGTGCAGCCCGATCTCGTCTTCGTTCGCCGCGAGCGCCGGGGGATCGTTCGCGAGCAGTTCATCGACGGCGCACCGGATCTTGTGGTGGAGATCTTGTCTCCCTCGACGAGTGCCCGTGACAGAGGAGAAAAAGCGAGGCTGTACGCGCTCTTTGGCGTCCTCGAATACTGGCTCGTCGATCCCGATGCGAGGACGGTGACGGCGCTTTCTCTCCAGCAGGGAATCTACCAAGCCTTGCCGGAAGAGCATGGAGTCGTTCGATCGGCCGTGCTGGATGGCTTCGAGATCGATTCGGCCGCGGTATTCGCTACCCTCCTCGACGAGGGATAAGCGCGCCAACCTCAGCGAACCGTGCTCCCTCAAATGGGGGGGTGGGCCGGCCGAATCTGCCCCTCGACTCCGGCCTCAATCCTCCTTGGCCCTACTGTCGCCCTTAACCGTCACGATGGGGCGGAGCGTGTGCACCACCTCGACCAGGTCAGTCTGGCGGGCCAGCACGGTGGTGACGTCTTTGTACGCCTGCGGGGCCTCGTCTAAGTACCCCTTGGATGGTTTGGTGTGGGTGCCGGCGAGAGCGGCCTTGAAAGCTGCCTCGTCGATCGCCTTACGGGCCTGATTGCGGCCCATCCGTCGTCCCGCGCCGTGGGAGCAGGAGGCATAGCTCTCCGGATTGCCCCGACCGCGGACGATGTAGCTCGGCGCCCCCATGCTACCCGGGATGATTCCGAGTTCGTCGGCCCGGGCCGACGTCGCGCCCTTGCGGTGGACCACCATCTCCTGCCCACCGTGCTCCTCCAAGCGGGCGAAGTTGTGGTGGATGTTGATGAAAGCGTCCCGCCCGCCGACCTCCTCCTGCTCCACGCCGAGAGCGTGCAGCATCGCTTCCAGCATCCGGTAGCGGTTCTCCAAGGCGAACGAGGTGGCCCACTCCATGTCGTGCAGATAGTCCTGGGCGGCATCGTCGTCCAGCGGCAGCGACCAGAGT
>JALYMD010000665.1 GCA_030773875.1 Chloroflexota bacterium
CGGCTGACGAGTCGAGCAGGGCGGTGCACCGTAGGGCGGCCAGCCGCTCGGGATCCCGCAGGTGGTCAGTCGTCGGAGTCGGCACCACAGCACCTCGGCCTTCGGGGGGCCGGGGTTCGGCCGGCGAGCAGACGCATCGCCACCGAACTCCCGCTCCACGGGATGGTAGCCGATCGAGCCGCTGGGGGCAGCGCGCCACGGCGGACCAATCGTGGTAGTTGGGGTGGCGTCGGGGGCGACGGCTAGGGCTCCCAGGGCAGGGACGTCGGATCGTCCGAAGGGAGGCCCGGCCGCCCCTCGTCCGAAGGCAGCCAGAACGTCACCGTCGTCCCCTGTCCTTCTCCGGCGCTCTCAGCCCGGATCCAGCCCCCGTGCCGCTCCACCAGCTCCCGACTCAGGTAAAGGCCCAACCCCAGCCCTGGCAGATGGAGCGCGGTCGCATTCGCCGCCCGGCCAAACGGCTCGAAGATCGTCTCCTCCGCTCCAGCAGGCAGCCCGATCCCTGCGTCCCGCACTGTGACACACACGCCGTCCCCCTCCGGCGCCACCGCAACCTCGACCCCGCCCCCGTGAGGGGAGTACTTGACGGCGTTGTCGAGCAGGTTGGTCAGCACCTGCTCGATCCGGTCCCGATCCGCCACGACCACGCACCCCTCGACCCCCGTGACGGTCGGTGCACCTCGTCCCTCCAGCCGATCGGCGTACCGGGCAGCGACGGTACGCGCCAGTTCCCCCAGATCGAGGGGCGCCAGGCGGAGCGGCAACCGTCCCAGGCGCAAGCGGGAGACATCGAGCAGGTCGTCGGTGAGCCGAGCGAGCCGGGTGGCCGACTCCGCCAGCCGCCCGAGGAGGCGTGCCCGGTGCTCGGGATCGGCGCCTTTCCCCCGCGGTGGCCGGAGGAGTAGCTCGGCCATCCCCTTGACCACCGTGATGGGCGTGCGCAGTTCGTGAGCAGCGATCGAGAGGAAGCGGTCGCGGGCTCGGATCGCCTCCTGCGCCTCCCGGTAGAGGCGGGCGTTGTCGACCGCCAGTGCGGCCCGCTGCGCCAAATCCGCAGCCAGGGCCAGGTCTTCGTGTCCGTAGTGGCGCCGGGAGCCTGCGGCGATGAAGCTGATCCCGCCGAGGGTCTGACCGCGAGCCACCAGCGGCACCCCCATGTAGGAGCGGAAGCCCACCTGCTCCAGGGCTCGCAGGTGGGCAGCGTCCCGGGCCACGCCGCACACGAAGGCCGCCGTCACCCGCGGCAGTAGTTCGGGCTCGCCCGTGCGCAGCACCTGGGCGATGCCGACGCTTCGGTCCGCGGCAGGCGGGGCAGCGCAGAGGATGGCCGCCAACGGCTCCTGCTCGGGGTCCGCGGGGACGACCTCCACTCGGTGGAGCGCGCCGCCCTCGTCGACCACGTCGACGATGCACCAATCGGCCAGGAACGGCACGGCGAGGCGGGCCACGGTCGACAAGGTGACCTCATAGTCGAGAGAGGCGGCCAGGGCCGCACTCGCCTCAGCAAGGAAGGCCAGCCGTCGCTGCCCGGCCTCCGCCTCGGCTCGGGCCGCCTGCTCCCGCACCAGCCGCAGTTGCTCGGCCTCCACCCGCTTGCGGTCGGTCGCGTCGCGGATCACCGCCAGGACGAACCGGCCCGGGACGGTAATCCCTTCGATCGGGGCCAGCGTCAGCTCGATGGTGATGTCTGCGCCGTCCTTGCACCGGGCCGGCAGCTCCACCGGTCCCCCCGCGTCGATCAGGGCACCGTGGCCGGTGGTCGCGTAGCGGGCCAGCCCGGCACGGTGCCGCCCCTTGAGGGCGTCGGGAACCAGGACCTCGATGGGGTGACCGACGATCTCCTCGGCTGAGTAGCCGAAGAGCGCTTCGGCTGAGGGGCTCCAGAGCACGACGCGGCCGCTCGCGGCATCGCCGACGATCGCCGCGTCGCGAATGCTCCAGAAGAGCACGCCGATCCCAAGATCCTGCGGCCGTAGGCCGGGCAGATGCCGCCGGGCTGATCTGTCGTCGGTCGTCGTCAACGACCACCCCTCAGCGTCTCCTGCCCCAGTTGCACGACCGGGCCATGGAGGATCCAGCGCATGGACCTGGGCCGGTCGGATGAGTACCCATCTCCGGCCTCACGGGCCCTGCCGCGGCAGCCCATCGACCGCTAGCCACACCGCCGCTGCCACCGTCTGCTCTACAGAGGCTAGTGGTCCGTCACGGCTGAATCGCTAGCGGCCTGGATTCTGCGGGGCAGGGGGATCGGCCCGCGTCCCCGTTCCGGAGGCCCGCCATGGCATACCCGTACCGCGTGTTTCTCGATGAGCGCGAG